>NZ_JBHVPD010000012.1:125759-129589 GCF_042887525.1 Kitasatospora sp. NPDC057936 | reverse complement strand
GCCTCGCGCAGCACCGCCGCGTCGCCCGCGTACTGCTCCAGGCAGCCGCGGGCACCGCAGGCGCATCCGGCGCCGTCCGGCTGGACGGGGATGTGGCCGAGTTCGCCGGCGAAGCCGCGGGCGCCCCGGAACAGCCGTCCGTCGATGACCAGGGCGGCGCCGATCCCGGCCTCGGCGGAGACGTGGACGAAGGTCTCCGCGGCCTGCCCGGCGCTCCAGTACTCGGCCAGCGCACCGAGGTTGGCCTCGTTCTCGGGCTCTGGCACGGTGTCCGGGTCGGGCCAGTGGTCGGCGAGGGAGACGCCGCGCCAGCCGAGGTTGGGCGCGCGCTCGACCAGCCCGGCCGGTTCGTTCGGCACCACCCCGGGAACGGCCAGGACGCGGCCCTCGACGCTCAGGCCGAGGTCGGCGGCCTCCGCCTGCGCCTCGGCCGCCAGCGCGGCGGCCTCCGCCAGCACCTCCCCGGCCGGCCGGCCCGCGTTCTCCCGTTCGACCCGGCGCCACACCCGTGGCTCGCCGCGCAGGTCCACCACGCAAGCACCGAGGTGGGTGATGCCGATCTCCAGCCCCAGACCCGCCGGGCCCTGGTCGTTCACGGCCAGCGCCCGTCCGGGGCGGCCGACCCGGCCACTGGCCGTGGCCGCCGCCTCGGTCAGGGCTCCGCGGCCGATCAGCTCGTCCACCAGGGAGGAGACGGCCGCCCTGGTCAGGCCGATGCGCCCGGCGACGTCCGCGCGCGAGAGCGGGCTGTGCCCGGCGACCGCGCCGAGGACCAGTGAGAGGTTCTGGCGTCGCATGTCCTGCTGCGACGCAGGTCCGCTCTCCGGTCCCTTGCCCGCCCTGACCACCACCGTCACGCGCCCCTCCTACCGGTCCTCGGCCGGAGCACCCTGCAAGGCCCCGGCCCGACGCAGGGTATCCCCGATCCGCATCAGCGCGTCCTCGTCCTTCTTCACGGCCTCCAGGACCGGTCCCTCGGCCGTCCGCCAGCGGCGTGCCACGGCGTCGGCGCGCTCGCCGGTGAGCAGCGCGGCGGCCTGGGCGGCGGCGCCGATCGCCACCAGTTCCTGCGCGGCGGGCACCTGGACCGCCCGGCCCGAGAGCCGCAGGACGGTCCGCTGCCACGCCGTGCCGCGGGCGCCGCCGCCGATGAGCAGCAGCGGTTCGTCGCCGTCGGGGTCCTCGCCCCCGGCGCGCAGGACGCCGTCCAGGGCCGCGAGCAGGGCGTGGGCGGCGCCGTCGTAGGCGGCCTGGAGCAGCTGCCCGCGGGTGGTGTCGTGGCGGAGTCCGTGGATCAGGCCGGACGCGCCTGGGAGGTCGGGCGTGCGCTCGCCGTCCAGGTAGGGCAGGACGACCGCGGTGCCGCCGTCCTCGACCTCCTCGCGGCCGCGTCCGAGCAGGGCGGCGAAGCGGTCGACGGCCAGGGTGCAGTTGAGCGTGCAGGCCAGCGGCAGCCAGCCGCCGAGGGCGTCGGCGAAGCCCGCGACGGTGCCGCTCGGATCGGCCGGCCGCGTCCGGCCGACGGCGTAGACGGTGCCGGAGGTGCCCAGGCTGAGCACCGGCTGCCCGGGGCGCAGGCCGAGCCCGAGGGCCGCCGCCATGTTGTCGCCGGTGCCGGTGGCCACCAGTGCCCCCTCGCGCAGCGGCAGACCGGGACGGACGACGCCGGCCCGCACACCGGCCGGGAGGACCTCGGGCAGGAGCGCGGGATCGAGGCCGATGCAGGCGAGGACGTCCCGGTCGTACCCGTCCGGGCCCCACCAGCCGGTGCCCGACGCGTCGCCGCGGTCGGTGACGGCCTCGCCGGTCAGCCGTTCCGTCAGGAAGTCGTGGGGCAGGCGGACGGCGGCGACGCGGTCGGCCGCGGCGGGCTCGTGGGCGCGCAGCCAGGCCCACTTGGGGGCGGTGAAGGCGGCCGTCGGGACGCTGCCGGTGCGGCGGGCGATCTCCACCGCGCCGAGCGCGTCGCGCAGGTCGGCGGCCTGCGGCGCGGACCGGACGTCGTTCCAGAGCAGCGCCGGGCGGACCGGCCGGCCGGCCGCGTCGAGGGTGACGAGGCCGTGCTGCTGGCCGGCGACGGAGACCGCCGCCGCGCGGTCCGCCCAGCCCGTACGCGCCGCGGCCTCGCCGAGCGCCGACCACCACTGCTCGGGGTCGCTCTCCCTGCCGGCCCCCGTGCTGACGGTGTGCTGGGCTCGGCCCTCGCCCACCACGGCGCCGGTGTCGATGTCGACGGCCAGGGCCTTGGTGGACTGGGTCGAGCTGTCGACGCCGATCACGACACGCTGCTCAGCCATGCGTTCCTCCGGTGTGGGTTCCTTTTGACGTTCCGGCATACTAATTTGTTGAGAGCCCTGACAAACACCCTCCGCACGCGATTCGGAGCCGCTCCATGTCCAGCGACCCGCTCGTCCCCACCCCCGCGCACAAGTTCACCTTCGGCCTGTGGACCGTCGGCTGGCAGGGGCGCGACCCCTTCGGCGACGCGACCCGGCCCGCCCTCGACCCGGTCGAGACCGTACAGCGGCTCGCCGGGCTCGGCGCCCACGGCGTCACGTTCCACGACGACGACCTGATCCCCTTCGGCACCGGCGACGCCGAGCGCGAGCAGGTGGTCAAGCGCTTCCGCGCCGCCTTGGACACGGCCGGGCTGAAGGTGCCGATGGCCACCACCAACCTCTTCACCCACCCCGTCTTCAAGGACGGCGCGTTCACCGCCAACGACCGTGACGTGCGGCGCTACGCGCTGCGCAAGACGATCCGCAACATCGACCTGGCGGCGGAGCTCGGCGCCTCGGTCTACGTCGCCTGGGGCGGCCGCGAGGGCGCCGAGTCGGGGGCGGCCAAGGACGTGCGCACGGCCCTCGACCGGCTGAAGGAGGCCTTCGACCTCCTCGGCGAGTACGTCGAGCAGCAGGGCTACGACCTGCGCTTCGCGATCGAGCCCAAGCCCAACGAGCCGCGCGGCGACATCCTGCTGCCCACCGTCGGCCACGCGCTGGCGTTCATCAACGAGCTGGAGCGCCCCGAGCGGGTCGGCCTCAACCCGGAGGTCGGCCACGAGCAGATGGCCGGCCTCAACTTCCCGCACGGCATCGCCCAGGCCCTGTGGCACGGCAAGCTGTTCCACATCGACCTCAACGGCCAGTCCGGCATCAAGTACGACCAGGACCTGCGCTTCGGCGCCGGCGACCTGCGGCAGGCCTTCTGGCTGGTCGACCTGCTGGAGTCGGCGGGCTACGACGGCCCCAGGCACTTCGACTTCAAGCCGCCGCGCACCGAGGACTTCGACGGCGTGTGGGCCTCGGCGGCCGCCTGCATGCGCAACTACCTGCTGCTGGCCGAGCGTTCCCGCGCCTTCCGCGCCGACCCGGAGGTCCAGGCCGCGCTCACCGCCTCGCGCCTGCCCGAACTCGCCCTCCCCACGGCCCAGGACGGCCTCACCGGGCTCCTCGCGGACCGCTCCGCCTTCGAGGACTTCGACGTCGACACCGCCGCCCGGCGCGGCATGGCGTTCGAGCAGCTGGACCAGCTGGCCTACGAACACCTCCTCGGCGCCCGCTGACCAGGGCCACGACCGAGCCGGGCCGTGCGGGCTGCCGACCCGGCTTGCTCCGTCGTGGTCGAGCGAGCGCCTCACCGGCGTGGCCTGGTACTCGCCCAACCACTGCCGGGACCCCTACCAGCTGTAGGGGGCGCATCTACCGCCCGGGTCGGCGCCGACCCGCCGACCCGTGAGGACCCCCCGGCCGGGGGGCGGTCTCTTATACACTAATGAAGCAACCGATGATCCTATCAATGAAGATCTCAGTGGTGGCCGGGTAAATTAA
>NZ_JBHVPD010000012.1:0-125749 GCF_042887525.1 Kitasatospora sp. NPDC057936 | reverse complement strand
GCGCCGCCCCCCCCCCGGGGGGGGGGCGGCCCCCCCCCCCCCCGGGCCGCCCCCCCCCCCCCGACCCGTGCGGACCCCCCGGCCGGGGGGTCCTCACGGTGCCCGAATGGTCAGGCGCGGGCGGTCATGCCGTGCCCGGCAGGTGCCAGATCTGGTTCTTCTTGGTACTCAGCACGCTCGCGGGGTCGCAGGTCCACTGGTGGACGGGGGCTCCCGGTGCGGTCGACACCCCGCTGACGTCGACGCACTTGCCGCTGCCCACCGCGACGAGCTGGTAGTCCTGGCCGCTGCCCAGCGCGGTGACCGGCTGCAGCGTGAACATCTGGTTCGTCCCGCCGCCGCAGGTCCATCGGATGACGGCGGCTCCGTCGGCCGCGGAGGCACCCGAGACGTCCAGGCCCTTGCCGCTGTACTCGTCGACCACGGTGTAGGTGTTCGCCCGACCGGCGACTGGCTTGAGATCGAGCATCTGCTGGTAGCCGCCCTCGCCGTTGTACTGCTGGTACTGCGTAGCGCCGGCGGTGCTGAGGTTGGTGTCGTCCAGGCACTGACCGTCGTAGAGATATCACGTCTCCCTGGCCGCCAAACATCCTATGTATGCCGAGTGTTCATCCAACGAAGCACGGAGGTGACAGATCGTCAGATTGCGCGCCCATATTGCTTGAGCCAGCCAAAAGGCCAGGCCAGTGGCACTGTCAAGCACCCGCAGAGACATCCCATGTGTCGCCGGGCGAGCAGCTCGCCCCGTCCGATGCCTTGACAGTCGTCACGAGGCTGCCAGAATCGGCTGGGCCGCTTCTGTTATCGCTCACATTTCTACGCCTTGCACGCGGCAGGCCGTGTCGAGCCGCACGGCATGCGCTGCCCCAGCTTCGGTGTCGCGGCCCGGAACATCCTCCACCCAACGACGAAGGATCCAGCCATGGCGATCAACAGACGTGTCTTCCTGTCGAGTGCCGCCGGCATCGTTGCCGCCGCGACGGCGAATCTGACGCTCGGTACGACGAGGGCGGTCGCGGCTCCGTCGTCCTACTCGCCCACCTGGGCCTCGGTGGATCAGCACCCGCCGGCGCCGCAGTGGTTCCAGGACGCCAAGTTCGGGATCTACTTCCATTGGGGTGCCTTCAGTGTCCCGGCGTACGGCAGCGAGTGGTACCCGCGGAACATGTACATCGGCGGGAGCGATGTGAACAACCATCACATCGCCACCTACGGGGACCCGTCGGTCTGGCCCTACAACAACTTCCTCGACGGGGCCCGCGACAAGGCTGGCAACTGGGTGCAGTTCGCGCCCAAGTTGGCCTCCCAGGGCGGGAACTTCGACCCGGACGCCTGGGCCCAGCTCTTCGTGGACGCCGGCGCCCGGTTCGCCGGGCCGGTGGCGGAGCACCACGACGGCTTCTCGATGTGGAACAGCACGGTCAACGAGTGGAACTCGGTGCAGCGAGGACCGAAGCTGAACCTCCTGCAGATCTTCCGCGACTCGATCCGGGGCAAGGGACTGAAGCTGCTGGTGGCCATGCACCACGCCTACAACTTCAACGGCTACTACGACCACGCACCGGCGCAGCCGACCGCGAGCCTGCAGAAGCTCTTCGGCCAGCTGGGCACCACGGCGGAGAACCAGCTCTGGTACGACAAGCTCAAGGAGGTCATCGACCTGGCCCAACCGGACATCCTGTGGGAGGACTTCGACCTCTCCAAGGTCGACGAGACACAACGCCTGAACTTCCTCTCGTACTACTACAACCAGGCCCTGGGCTGGGGTCGGGAGGTCGTGGCCACCTACAAGGACGGTTACGACAACCTCGGCGAGGTCTTCGACTACGAACGCGGCGGCCCGGGCGACATCGCCAACCCGTACTGGCTGACCGACGACAGCATCAGCAGCTCCAGCTGGTGCTACACCGTCGGCATCGGCTACTACTCCACCCAGCAGATGCTGCACGCGCTGATCGACCGGGTCAGCAAGAACGGCAACATGCTGCTCAACATCGCCCCCATGGCGGACGGGACGATTCCCCAGGGCCAGAAGGACGTCCTTCTGGGCATCGGCGACCACCTCCACCGGTTCGGCGAGTCCGTGTACGCCACCCGGGCGTGGACGGTCTACGGGGAGGGGCCGACCAAGATGGGCGGCGGCTCCTTCACCACCCCCGTGGCAGGCACGAACAAGGACTTCCGGTTCACCCGCAGCAAGGACGGCACCGTCCTGTACGCCACGGTCCTCGGCTGGCCCGGGAGTTCCACGACCATCAGCACCCTGGCGAGCGACCGCATCGACCTCAGCTCCCTGACCTCGGTCCAACTGCTCAGTGCGACCGCAGGCACGTACACCAGCCTGCCCACCCCGACCCAGGCGAGCGACGGCCTGCACATCACGCTGCCGTCGTCCTCGGCCCCGTTCAACGCCCTCGCCTACGTCCTGAAGTTCACCTTCTCCGGTCAGATCCCCGTCCTCCAGCCCGGGGGCACCGGCGTGGCCACCGCGTACAGCGACATCTCGTACGCGGGCACGGCGGCCGCGCTGGTGCTGGGCGGCTACACGGCCGCCCAGTTGCAGAGCGCGGGGCTGGCGGCGCAGACCATCTCGTCCCTGCGGGTTCCGGCCGGCTACCAGGTGATCGGCTACTCCGGCGACAACTTCACCGGGACGGCGTGGACCTTCGGCGCGGACAACCCCGACCTGCGCAGCACCGGCAACAACGACGCCGTCACCTCGCTGAAGGTGATCTTCAACCCGGCGGCCTACTTCCGGATCGGCAACGTCACCGACGGCCTGGCCCTGGACAGCGGCGGCAACGTCGCCTCGGGCAGCAACCTCAAGCAGTGGACCTGGAACGGCAGCCCCAATCTCCAGTGGCAGGCGGTCGAGCTCGGCAACGGCTACTACAAGCTGGTCAACCGCACCAACGGGATGGTCGCCGACGGCTGGGGCGCCACCTCCAACGGGGCACCCGCGCAGCAGGCTCCCTGGAACGGCGGCACCAACCAGCAGTGGCAGATCACCGATCGGGGCAACGGCCTGTACAGCATCGCCAACCGCACCACGGGCCTGGTCCTGGACGGCGGCGGCCAGGTCGCCGCCGGCTCCGTCACCAAGCAGTGGGGCTGGAACGGCAGCTCCAACCTGCAGTGGTCCGTCATCGCACAGTAGGCCGTCGAACGGGCGGTTCACGACGCGCTGCCCAACCGCTACAACGCCGTCGACGAGTCCGCTCCGCAGGCCTGTCCGCGTGGCCAGCGCGCCAGGACCCTTCGTCGGGCTCCCGCAGCCGGGAGTCCGACGAAGGGCAGCCCGACGAACGGCCCGGGGCCGTCAGCCGACAGGCAGCAGGGCCGGGTCCGCCATGATCCGGCGGACCGTCGTCAGCGGTCGAGCAGCTGGACCGGCTCGCCCTGGAGCACCTCCTCGACACCCGCTGACCGTAGCCCTGCCCGAGCCGGGTCGTGCCACCACCTGGACGCCCCGGCAGGGCCTGTCCGGGCCGTGCCGGGGCGACGCGGTGTGCTACCGCCGGCGGGCGGTGATCAAACGCTGCAGGACGATGAAGACGAACAGCAGGGCGCCGATGACGATGCGGGTCCACCAGGAGCTGAGGGTGCCCTGGAAGCTGATCACGGTCTGGATCAGGCCGAGCACCAGCACGCCCAGCAGGGTGCCCAGCAAGTAGCCGGAGCCTCCGGTGAGCAGGGTGCCGCCGATGACGACCGCGGCGATCGCGTCGAGTTCGAGGCCCACCGCGTGCAGGCCGTAGCCGGACAGCATGTAGAAGGTGAGCAGTACCCCGCCGAGCGCGGAGCAGAAGCCGCTGATCGCGTAGACGGTGGTCTTGGTGCGCTGCACCGGCAGGCCCATGAGCAGCGCGGACTGCTCGCTGCCGCCGAGCGCGTACACGTTGCGGCCGAACCGGGTGTAGTGCAGCACGACGAACCCGACCGCCAGCACCAGCAGCGCGATGACCGCGCTCGGTGAGACGAACAGGCTGCCGAGCGGAATCCGGGTCTGCGCCATGGCGGTGTACTGCGGGTCGGTGATGGAGATCGACTCGACGCTGATCGTGTAGCACAGGCCGCGGGCCAGGAACATGCCGGCCAGGGTGACGATGAACGGCTGGATCTCGAAGACGTGGATGACCCAGCCCATCAGCCAGCCGCCCGCGGTGCCCATCAGCAGGACCAGCGGGATCACCAGCAGCGGCGGCCAGCCGTGCAACTGGACCAGCCAGGCGGAGACCATGGTGGACAGCGCCACCACCGCGCCGACCGACAGGTCGATGCCTCCGGTCAGCACGACGAAGGTCATGCCGACCGCGACGACGAGCAGGAAGGCGTTGTCGATCAGCAGGTTGAGCACGACCTGGCCGGAGAAGAAGCCGTCGTACTGCACCGAGCCGACGCTGAACATCGACACCAGCAGGACCGCGGTGACCAGCAGCGGGATCTGCCCGCGCAGGCGGGTCAGCAGGGCGTTGGCGTTCATTCGCCGACCTCCCGGTTGATGGGGGCCACAGCGTGCGGCCGGACGGCGGCGGTGCGCCGGGCCCGGGCGCCGCGGGCAGCGAGCTTGGCGCGGAAGACGGGCGACTGGATCAGGCAGACCGCGATCACCACGAACGCCTTGAACACCAGGGTGGTCTCCGGCGGGATGCCGATGGTGTAGACGGTGGTGGAGAGGGTCTGGATGATGAGCGCGCCCAGGACGGTGCCGCCGATCGAGAACCGGCCGCCGTTCAGCGAGGTCCCGCCGAGCACCACCGCGAGGATGGCGTCCAGTTCGATCCAGAGTCCGGCGTTGTTGCCGTCGGCGGCCGAGACGTTGGAGGACACCATCAGGCCCGCCAGCGCCGCGCACAGCGCGCTGAACACGTAGACCAGGGCCACCAGCCGCATCGCCCGGATGCCGACCAGCCGGCTGGCCACCGGGTTGCCGCCGACGGACTCCAGCAGCAGCCCGAGCGCGGTCAAGCGGGTCAGCAGCACGGTGGCCAGCACCACCAGCGCGCTGAGCAGGATCGCGAACGGCATGGTCAGCCAGTAGCCGCCGCCGATCAGCTTGTACGGCTCGCTGGTGACGGTGATGATCTGGCCGTCGGTGATCAGCTGGGCCAAGCCGCGTCCGGCGACCATCAGGATCAGCGTGGCGATGATCGGCTGGACGCCGACCTTGGCCACCAGCACCCCGTTCGCGACGCCCAGCAGCACCGCCGTGCCGAGCGCGATGCCCGTCGCCCCGAACACCGTGCCGAGGCTCGCCGGGTCGGCGGCCTCGCTGATGTGCTGGCAGGCCAGCGCACCGGCGATGGCGACGGTGGAGCCGACCGACAGGTCGATGCCGCCGGTGGCGATCACCAGGGTCATGCCCAGGGAGACCAGGATCAGCGGGGCGCCGAAATGCAGGATGTCGACCGTACTGCCGTACAGGTGGCCGCCCTGGACGTGGACGGCGAAGAAGTCCGGGGTGAAGGCGAGGTTGCCGAGCAGCAGCACGGCCAGCACCACGGCCGGCCAGAACAGCCGGGACCGCGTCACCGCCCTCGCCCGCGCGGTGGTCAGTGCCGTGGTCATTCTTCCGCTCCGCTCGCGATGGTGGCCAGGACACGCTCCGGGGTGAGCTCGACGTCGTTGTCGAGCTGGGCGACCATCCGGTGGTCGCGCAGTACGCCGACCCGGTGACTGAGCCGCAGCACCTCCTCCAGCTCGGCGGAGATGAACAGCACCGCCATGCCGTCCTCGGCGAGGTTCGCCACCAGCTTCTGGATCTCGGCCTTCGCCCCGATGTCGATGCCCCGGGTGGGTTCGTCCAGGATCAGCAGCTTGGGGTCGGTGAGCAGCCAGCGGGCGAGCAGCACCTTCTGCTGGTTGCCGCCGCTGAGGTTGCGCACCAGCGCCTCGGGGTCGCCGGGGCGGATGTCCAGGGCGCGTATCCAGCGCAGCGCGTACGCGTCCTGCGCGGTGCGCGACAGCGGGCGCGTCCAGCCGCGGGACGCCTGCAGAGCCAGGACGATGTTCTCCCGGACGGTCAGTTCGCCGACCAGGCCCTCGGTCTTGCGGTTCTCGGAGCAGAACGCGATGCCGTGGGCGATCGCGTCGCGCGGGCTGCGCAGCGCGGTCTCGACGCCCTCGATCCGCAGCGTGCCTCCGTCGCTCTGGTCGGCGCCGAACAGCAGCCGGGCGGCCTCGGTCCGCCCGGAGCCCAACAGCCCGGCCAGTCCGATCACTTCGCCGGGCCTGATGGCCAGGTCGTACGGCTCGACCGCGCTGCGCCGGGTCATCCCGTCGGCCTGCAGGAACGCCGTTCCGTCGGCCGGTGCGGTGCGTTCGCGCCGCTTTCCGCCGCCGAGCTGGTCGAGTCCGGCGAGCTCGGTGCCGATCATCCGGGAGACGAGTTCGACCTGGTTCAGCTCCCCGGTCAGGTACTCGCCCTCCAGTCGGCCGTTGCGCAGCACCGTCATCCGGTCGCAGATCTCGTAGATCTGGTCGAGGAAGTGCGAGACGAACAGGATCGCCACGCCCTGGTCGCGCAAGCGCCGCATGACGGCGAAGAGTTGGCGCACCTCGTCGCGGTCCAGGCTGGAGGTGGGCTCGTCCAGGATCAGCACCTTGGCGGAGACGTCGACCGCACGGACGATCGCCACCAGCTGCTGGACGGCGATGGAGTAGCTGTTCAGCGGCGCGCTGACGTCGACGTCCAGGTCCAGCTCGCGGACCAGCTCGGCGGCCCGGCGGCGCATCGCCGCCCAGCCGATCAGGCCGAACCGGCGGGGTTCGCGCCCGATGAAGATGTTCTCCGCGACCGACAGGTTCGGGCAGAGGTTCACCTCCTGGTAGACCGTGCTGATCCCGGCCTGCTGGGCCTGCAACGGCCCGTCGATCCGCACCCGATCGCCGGCCAGCACCACCTCGCCGCCGTCCGACTGGTGGACGCCGGTGAGCACCTTGATCAGCGTGGACTTGCCGGCGCCGTTCTCCCCCATCAGCGCGTGCACCTCGCCGGGGAAGAGCCGGAAGTCGACCCCGTCCAGCGCCACCACCCCGGGGAACTCCTTGCGGATACCCCGGACTTCCAGGACCGGTTGCTGACGCACCCCGGTTCTCCTCTCGTCGTGCGATCCGGCTCACCGGGGAGCGATCCGGCCGATCGCTCCCCGGGCCGGCCAGGCCGGTCAGTACTGGCGGTTGGGCAGGGCCGCGGTGGCCTGCTCGGGAGTGAAGGTGCCCTCCTCGGTCTTGATCCGCCGCGGCACCTGCTCACCCGCCTTGACCTTCTTCACCAGGTCCATCAGCTGGTCGCCGAGCAGCGGGTTGCACTCGACGTCGTAGTTGATCTTCCCCTGGCTCATCGCGGTGAAGGCGTCCTTGACGCCGTCCACAGAGACGATCTTGATATCGGTGCCCGGCTTCTTGCCGGCCTCCTCGATCGCCTGGATCGCGCCGAGCGCCATGTCGTCGTTGTGCGCGTACAGCACGTCGATCTTCGACTGGGACTTCAGGAAGGCCTGCATGACCTCCTTGCCCTTCGCGCGGGTGAAGTCGCCGGTCTGCGAGGCGACCACCTTGAACTTGGGCTCACCCTTGGTGGCGTCCGCGAAGCCGGACTTGCGGTCGTTGGCCGGCGCCGAACCGGTGGTGCCCTCCAGCTGGACGATGTTCACCTCGTCGGACTTGCCCTGGTACTCCTTCACCAGCCAGTCGCCGGCCTTCTTGCCCTCCTCGACGAAGTCCGAGCCCAGGAAGGAGACGTAGAGCGACTCGTCCTTGGAGTCCACCGCGCGGTCGGTCAGGATGACCGGGATCTTGGCGTCCTTCGCCTCCTTCAGCACGGTGTCCCAACCCGACTCCACCACCGGCGAGAAGGCGATCACGTCCACCTTCTGCTGGATGAACGAGCGGATCGCCTTGATCTGGTTCTCCTGCTTCTGCTGCGCGTCGGAGAACTTGAGCTCGATGCCCGCCTTCTTCGCGGACTCCTGGATCGACTTGGTGTTCGCGGTGCGCCAACCGCTCTCCGCGCCGACCTGCGAGAAGCCCACCACGAGCTTGTGGCCGGCCCCCTTGTCGGCCGAGCCCCCGCCTCCGCCGGAACCGCACGCGGTGAGGACGGTGACCATCGCACCGGCGACCAGGGCCGCCGCAGCTCTCTTGGACATGGTGGGACTTCCTCTCGGGATCATCGATCGCGCGAACGGCACCGACTGCGTGAACGCAAGGTATCGTCGCCGTTTCGCTCGGAACCGATTGTTAACGCTAACAATTGGCCCCAGCAAGGCCTCCGCGCCGCGTTACCCAATCTTGACCAGGACGCCACCGGCAATCGGAGGCACCCTCAACCCCATATCCATGACGGCCAGTTGACGACCGGAGGAGCACGCTCCCTGCCGTGGAGGACCGGAATCACGGAACACGCCTCGGGCCCGATCGGGGCAGGTCACACCAGATCGGCGGTGCACGATCGGAGGCTCGCCGCACTCGATGGCGTCGGCGCCGGCTCGCCGTCGACCAGTCACAACACCTGCCGCACTGCGGTCGACGGCCGGCCGCCGCCATGCCGCCGAACCGCCGCCCGTGCCGCTCCGGGGCAGTTGAGGCGGTCGGCGCGGCAGGCTCGCGCCGGCCCGGGCGGGCGGCTTCTCGGCGGCTCCGCCGACCGTGGCCGGGCGCGCAGGCCCCGGCCGCAATGGCTGCGCCGAGCTCAGGGGCGGTCTCGCCCCTGAGCTCGGCACCCGTCAGGACCATCGGCACCATGGCCCGCCCGCAGCATCGCGCTGCGCACGACCGCCGGCGCCCCGGCGGCTCAGCCCCAGGGCTGGGCCACCAGCCAGCTGGTGTCGTCAGCCCAACTGGCGGAGCTGTCCCAGCTGTTGGAGCCTCCGTTGTCGGCAATGTAGACCGTGTAGTTGTAGTGGCGGAGGTACTTCGTCGGGAAGTTGACGGACTGGAAGGAGGTGCCGACCCCGCTGTTGCCGCTGGTGGCGCAGAAGGTGGCGTCCTGCGCGAAGGAGCCTGCGCCGCTGTCGAAGTCCAGGTAGAGCTCGTAGTTGTAGTGGTGCAGGAACTGCCCGGGGTTGTTGGCGGACTCGAAGGACAGGCAGGAGCTGTTGGCCAGTCCGGCGCGGACGATCCAAGTGGCGTCGGCCTTGTCGGTGGCCGAGCCGGCGGAGCTGGTGTCGGAGATGACGACCTTGGAGTCGGTGTCGTTGTGGCGGAGGTAGTGGGAGGTGCAGCAGGGCGCGGTGGTGGCCCGCAGGGAGATCCGGGAACCGGGGGTCAGCGTGCCGGTGCTGGTCGAACCGCTGTTGTAGCCCACGGCGGTGATGTTGGCCTGGACCGCGTTCTCGGTGGCGTCCGACGGGTAGCCCTGGGTCATGACCCCTTCGTAGAAGGTGCCTTGGGCCCACTTGCTGTTGTCACCGCCGATGCCGAGGATGATCGCGCCTTCCTTGTGCATCGGGTCGTAACCGGTGGCGTTGGGGCGTGCGCCGTTGTAGAAGGTGGACAGACCGCCCGACTGCGCGTCGCCGCCGTGGAGGGCCCACTGGTTCGGGCCGCCCTTGAGCATGGCGGTCAGGAATCGGTTGCTGACGCTGGGGTCATTGGCGTTGAATCCTCGGTTGACCCCGGAGAACAGGCCGTTCTCCAGGTCGGCCATGACCCAGGGGCCGTTGCCGCTGCCCGAGCCCCAGCTCTTGTTGTTGCCGAAGTAGAGGGCCTCCATGTGGCCGTTGCCGGTGTCCAGGTTGTTGGTCTCGGCGTTGCCGTAGTCGAAGCAGCAGCCGCCGTTGAAGTGCGTGCCGTCGAAGACGGCGTACATGCCCTCGGCCTGGTCGCCGGTGGCGATGCCGTTGGTGTTGTTGTTGCGGTACCCGGTCCCGGGGGCGACGTAGACGCCGTACGCCTTGTGTCCGCCGACGGTGACCGGCGCTTCGAAGGCGTTGGCGAGGTTGTCCGGCCCGCCGGCCGCCCCGCCGGCAGGCGCCTGGGTGAGGTGGTTGCCCTTGCCGGACTGGTCGTAGAGGACGGTGATGACGCAGCTGGTGCCGGCGCAGAAGGAGTCCTGCGCGGCGGCGTCGGCGTATCCGCCGGCGCCCAGCAGGCCGATGTCCTTGGTCGCGTTGTCGGAGGCGCGCCTGACCTGGTACAGCGGGCCGTTGTACGCCCCGTACAGGGCCCGGGTGGTGCTGTGCGCGGCAACGCACGGGGTGTTGCCCGCGGCGTAGATGTCGCACGGTCCCTGGGTGGCGGCCTGTGAGGTGCCGGCCGTGGCGGTGAGCAGGCCGGCGGCGAGCGCAGCGGTGGTACCGGCCGCGAGGAACGCGTGTCGGAGGCGGTTCATCCACGGTTTGATCATGAGGAGTTCCTTCACTGGGTGGGGGTGGGGGGCGCCGACGAACCTCCCGGTGTCCGGCTGTGCGGACGGCACGGGTTGCGCTGGCGCCTGCGGGTCCGGTGCGGCTTCCTGCCCTCGTGGGCACCGGACCCCCTGCACGGGGGCTGCTGGTCAGCTCCAGGGGACGGCGACGAGCCAGCTGGTGTCCTGGGCCCACGACGAAGGGCTGTCCCAGGCGTCGGTGCCGCCGTCGCTCGCGACGTAGCCGGCGAAGCGGTAGTGGCGGACGTACCTCTCCGGGAAGTTGAGGGACTTCAGGGAGTAGCCGGTGCCGCTGTTCCCGGGCTGCGCGCAGAAGGTGGCGTCGGCGGCGAACTGGCTGGTGCCCGCGTTGGGCTGGAGAAGGAGCTGGAACGCGTAGTGCCTGAGGTACCTGCCGGGCATGTCGGCCGACTCGAAGGAGACGCAGCCACTGCCGGCCAGGCCGGCCCGGACGATCCAGGTGGCGCCGCCCTTGTCGATGGCGGAACTGCCGGAGGTCACCGGCGCGATCACGACCCTGTCGTCGCTCGTGTCGTGCTGCAGGTAGTCGTCGGTGCAGCAGGAGGTGGTGGCCCGCAGCGACACCTTCGCGCCCGGTGTGAAGGGGGCGGTGACGTCGGTGCGGTAGCCGGCCGCGGCGATGTTGGCCTGGACCGCGGCGTCGGTGGCGTCGGAGGGGTAGCCCTTGACCATCGCCCCCTCGTAGAAGGTGCCCGCGCTCGCGTTGCGGTTGGTCTGGCAGCAGTCGCCGCCGCTGCCGAGGATGACGGCACCCTGCTTGCGCATCGGGCTCCATCCGCTGGGCAGCGAACCGCTGTAGAGCTCGGTCAGGCTCCCGGACTCGGCGTTGGCGCCCTTGAGTGCCATCTGGCTGGTGCCGTCGTTCTTGAGCATCGCGGTGACGAAGCGGCTGGTCTGCGGGACCTGGCGGGGGTTCCACGCCTTGCCGCCACCGGAGAACAGGCCGTTCTCCAGATCCGCCTGCACCCACGGGCCGGTTCCGCTGCAGCCGCCGAACCAGCATTCCGTGCCGAAGCTGATCGCGTCCATGGCGCCGTTGCCGTCGGCCTTGTGGTCGATCTCAGTGTTGCCGTAGTCGAAGCAGCAGCCGTTGTTGACGTGGGTGCCGCTGGTGACCATGTACTCGCCTTCGGACGAGCTGCCGGTCGGCACGCCCCCGGCGGAGTTGTGGGCGAAGTAGCTGTTGCCGGGTTCGATGGAGAGCGCGTACGCCTTGTGGCCGCCCACGCTCAGCGGCTCCGTGTTCGCGACGGCCGCCGTGTCGGCGCCGCCGGTCCCGCCGGGCCCCTGGTAAACCAGGGTGTTGCCGCCGCCGGTCTGGTCGTAGACGCGGGTGATGGTGCAGGTGGTGGCCGCGCAGAAGGAGTCCTGTGCCGCGGCGTCGGCGATGCCCCCGGCGGACAGTACCCCGACGTCGTGCAACGTGCCGTCCGAGGCCCGCTGCACCTGGTACAGCGGGCCGCCGTAGGAGGCGAACAGCGCACGGGTGGTGCTGTGCGCCGCGACGCACGGCGTTCCGCCGCCGGCGTAGACGTCGCACGGCCCCTCGGCCGCGGCCTCAGCGGTGCCCGTGCCGGCGAGCAGACCGGCGGCCAGCACCGCGGTCGTTCCGACCGCCGCCAGCGCCCGGCGGGCGCGGCTCAGCCACGATCGTATGGTCATGAACGAACTCCTTCGCGGGTGGGGGAAGGAAGAAGGCGTTCCAATATTGTTAGCGTTAACAACAGTGGCCGGAAAAGAGCGCACCCGGGACGCCGAGGAAGTTCCTGGCCGGGCTGCGCCGCCCCTCACTATGGCCAGACGCTGAGACACCGTCAAGATGGCTGGTTGTTAACGCACACAATCGTGAGATCGCCTCCGCGACGACGACTTCCGGGTGTCGGGCGGGTGTCGGGCGGGTCCGGGGCGGCCGGGTCCGGGGCGGGAGTCCCCGCACGCCCGTGCTGTGGCGTGCGGGGACCCGCGTCCTGGGGCCGCCGTCAGGCCGGGTAGGGCAGCTCCGCCTCCACGGTGCCGGCCGGGCTGACGTTCAGCGCGCCGTCCGGGCCGCCGATCCGCAGCGCCAGGGGCACGGGCCGCCGGAGGCGTTCGTCAAGTGACCACCCGCTGAACGGCTCCGTGGAGTGGCTGCACAGGAACCGCCTGCATCCAGGACGAGGAACCCCGACCGGCGCGCGGCCGGGGTTCCTCCAGGCGTCGGGTACCGGTTCTCAGACGGACCGGGCGGGTCAGCGCTGCAGGGTGAGCACGCCCGGCCGGTACGGCAGCTGGATGTAGGACGTGCCGTCCGAGTTGGGGTTCCTGCCCTGGTAGAGGAACTGCATGTTGCATGGGTCGATGGTCATGGTCTGGTCGGGGTTGTTGCGAACCAGGTCACCGTGGCTGATGTCATTGGTCCAATTGGCACCGCTGTTGGCCTTGCTCGCGAAGGCGTCGCTCGCGGTGGCGGCCTGCGGAGTCCAGGAACCGTTCAGGCTGGTGGCGGTGAACGAGCGGAAGTAGCGGTGCTCGTTCACGTCCCGGGCCTCGACGATCATGAGGTACTGGTTCTGGCCCTGGACCTTGTAGACCTGGGGCGCCTCGAACAGGTTCTGCACCGTGTCGCTCATGACCGTGGTGTACGAGGAGCCGAAGCTACCGGGGAAGTTCCCGATCGGCATGCTCGCCCGGTAGATGCTGCCGTTGTCACCGGCGAAGAACAGGTACATGTTCTGGTCGTCGGCGATCAGGGTCGGGTCGATCGGGCCGCCGGTGGGGAGACTGCCGGTGAACAGCGCCTGCGGCGCGGACCAGCCGTTGGGGTTGGTGGGGTCGCTGGACGTGCGGTACGTGAAGGGCCAGGCGGTCCCCCACCCCAGTGAGGCCAGCACCCAGGTGTTCTTGGGCGCGAAGTAGAACAGCTGGGGCGCCACCGCGGACGAGGACATGACGGTCTGGGTGGCCGAGGCCATGTCCGCCCAGTTCGTGAAGGGAGCGAATCCCATCGACTTCCACGACGTTCCGTCGGAGTAGGTCGCGTAGACCAGGTGCTTGCCGTTGTAGACCACGTCGGTGAAGTCCTTCAGCGCGGCTCCCCCGTTCACCGGCTCCGCCAGCGGACCGGTCGAGGTCCACCGGTACGTCGACGGGAGAGCACACGTGGCGCCCGTCCCGGACAGGCCGGTCCACTGCTGGTTGCCGGTGCCGCCGCAGTTCCAGAGTTGCACCGCCGTCCCGTTGGCCGTACCACCGCCCGACACGTCCAGGCACAGCCCGGACTCCACACCGACGACCGTCCCGTCGGAATTCACCCGCCACTGCTGGTTCGCGGCGCCGGTACAGGCCCAGATCTCCACCCGCGTGCCGGCCGCGGTGGCGTGGCCCGGAACATCCAGGCACTTGGTGCCGTACACGGTCAGCTGGTTGCCGGACGTCAACGTCCACTGCTGGTTGGTCCCGCCCGAACAGTCCCAGATCTGAAGGAACGTTCCGTCGGTCTGGCTCGCGTTCGGCACATCGAGACACCGACCGGAACCCGCACCGCGCAATGCGCCGCTGGTGGCCGCCTGAGCCTGGCCTGCGACGAGCATCGACGCCAACGCCACCACGGCCGCAGCCACGGCGGTGAGCACCACGGACAGAGGTCTGCGGTTGGAACTTCGTCTGCGCATCGAGATGTCCTATCTGTGGGGATGGAGCTGTCACACGGTTCGGTTGTCGTTGACACGTGTGCTACCTGGCGGCGCGCGCCAGGAGTCGGGATCGGCCGGCGGGGAAGCCCCACCTTTGCCTGTCGGACTTCAGAAGCCCTGCACAGGTGCTTCTCTCTGCGGGGAAGGTCGGCGGAGGATGCGCCTCCAACTCGCCGTATGCGAAGGCGTTGCCGTCCACCGAGTCGGCGGGGGCGACGTGCAGCTCGCCAAGGGTGTTAGCGCTAACAATGCAGGGTCGAAGGGAGCCCTCCCAGTGGGAGGCAGATGAGATCTTGAACGTGAGCGGAGTCAATACCCGCCCACCTCGGCACGTCAAGACAGCTGCAACGACTTCCCGTGCCGCGACCGGTCGACCGGAGCGGTCCAACCGCATCCTGCCGTGGCGGGCGCTGACCGGCGACGACAGCTACGACCTCGACCACCGGGTGACCAGGGTCTCCAACCGTCCCAAGGAGAAGACGCCATGACGACCGATTCGGCCCCGCAGCAGATGCTGGTGCTCTACCGGTCCAGCTCCGCACTGGACTCCTCCGTCGTCGGCTGGGCGAGGTACGACGGCACCGGCCGCACCTCTCCCACCACCGACGACAGCGACGAGCCGCCGTACGAGACAGGAGTGACGGCGCTCCGGGAGGGCCGGCGGCTGTTCCAGGCCGCCCAGCTGATCCCGCCGTACCCGGGTCACGAGTACGACGTCTCCTCCCTCAAGCACGAGTTCTTCTTCGAACGGATCGCCGACGCCCGCAGCCCCGGGGTGGCGATGACGCCCTTCGGGGCCACGGTGACGGGTGCCGGCCTCGTCCAGCCCGCTCCCCGGCCCCCGCTTTCCGCCGAGCCCCACCCCCAGGTGGCGAGTGTGCCCCGGCGGAACAGAAGCAGACCCCGGACGTGGCATCCCTGCAACCTGACGACTCGTCATCAACTGTCAGAATGTGCGGTGTAGGTGAACCGGCCGGCGATCGGACATGGGATGCGATGCAGGCCTCCGTGGAGCGGGTGCATCCCCCCGTTCCTCCTGACAGTGCCGCCTGTCGAGCAGCTTTGCAGATACGGGCCTGTCATCGTGACTCCTGCGCCTGTTCCCGGCCATGGGATGTTCAGCGCGAGGGCGAACGTGCTATCTCTTGGAGTGCACTCCGTCCGGCGGGAGCACGGAACCAACCCGCCGGCGAAGGGAGCCCGAACCGGCGAACGCGGCGGACCAGCGCATGTGCGAACGCTGACCGCGCTCCTGACGGAACCGGACAGGCCCGTGACCGGACGGCTCCGGCCGTGCCCCAGACGGACGAGGACGCTTCCGCGCCGGGCACGGCTCGTCGGCCGCAGCGGTGACCGCATCGCCCCCGTGTCCCACAGCTGCCGCGCCGCGACGGTACAGCCCGGCTCCCGTCGTGCACTGGACCAGGACTCCCCTGAGCGAGGACTAGATGACTGAGGCGAACCTCGTCGTGCTGTCGGCCGGTGACGCGGCCCTCGTGCTCGACACCACCGGACCCGCGATGCCCCGGGTGCTGCACTGGGGCGTCGATCCCGGCTTCCGTGCCGGCGACGCCGCGCAGGTGCTCGACGCCATGGCCCGGACCTCGCGCCACCAGGCCGGGAGTCTGATGCCCTCCCAGGGGCAGGGCTGGGGCTGGTTCGGACGTCCGACCCTGTCCGGGCACCGCGACGGCCGGGTGCGCCCTCTGCGCTTCGAGCTCGCCGAACCGGCCGCCGTACGCGCCCAGGACGGCCGGGGCGGCACCCTCCGTGCGCGGGCCCTGGACCCCGGTGCGAGGCTCGCGCTGGACACCGAACTGCAGATGACGGAGCAGGGCGTGGTGCGGCTGCGCCACACCCTGACCAACACGGCCACGGACACCTACACCCTGGACGTCCTCACGTGTGTACTGCCGGTGCCCGCCCACACCGCGGAACTGCTGGACTTCGCGGGCCGCTGGGCCCGTGAGCGCTCCCCGCAGCGCGCTCCGCTGCGGCAGGGTGTGTGGTCGAGGGAGAGCCGTCGCGGCCGCACCGGCTTCGACGCCGGGTTGCTGCTCGCCGGCACCGAAGGCTTCGGCTTCCGCCACGGCGAGGTCTGGGGCGTGCATCCCGCCTGGAGCGGCAACCACGTCCAGTACGCGGAGCGGCTGGCCGACGGGACGACGGTCCTCGGCGGCGGCGAACTGCTGGACGCAGGTGAGATCCGGTTGGCGGAGCACGAGTCGTACCGAACCCCGTGGGTGTACTTCGCGACCTCCGGCACGGGCCTGGACGGGATCAGCCGCGGATTCCACGACATGCTCCGGAGCCGACCCCGGCACCCGAACTCCGCCCGGCCGGTCACCATGAACATCTGGGAGGCGGTCTACTTCGACCACGATCCCGAGCAGGTACGCGCCCTTGCGAACACCGCGGCAACGGTCGGCGTGGAACGGTTCGTCGTGGACGACGGCTGGTTCCGGCACCGCCGCCACGACCGGGCCGGCCTCGGCGACTGGTACGTCGACGAGAAGGTGTGGCCCGACGGGCTCCGCCCGCTCGCCGACCACGTCCACGGCCTCGGCATGCAGTTCGGCCTCTGGGTCGAACCCGAGATGGTCAACCGCGACTCCGACCTGGCCCGCGCCCACCCCGACTGGTTCCTCGCCGACCCCGAACGCCTCCCGTTCGAGCAGCGCAGCCAGCACGTCCTGGACGTCGCGCACCACAACGCCCACGCCTACCTACTGGAGCGGATCAGCGCCCTCGTCCGAGACGTGGGCATCGACTACCTCAAGTGGGACCACAACCGCGACCTCGCCGACGCCGTCCACGACGGCCGACCCGGTGTGCACGCGCAGACCACGGCGGTCTACCGGCTCCTGGACGAACTGCGCGGCCGCCACCCCGGGCTGGAGATCGAGTCCTGCTCCTCCGGCGGAGCCCGCGCCGACCTCGGCATCCTCGAACGCACCGACCGGATCTGGGGATCGGACAACATCGACCCGATCGAACGCCAGGCCATCCAGCGCTGGACCGGCCTGCTCCTGCCCCCCGAGCTGATCGGCTCCCACATCGGCTCCGCCCCCGCCCACATCAGCCGCCGCGACACCACGCTCGCCTTCCGCTGCGCCACCGCCCTGTTCGGTCACGCGGGCATCGAATCCGACATCTCGAACTGGTCGCAGGACGAGCTGACCGCACTGACCTCATGGGTCGGTGCCTACAAGCAGCTACGGCCGCTGCTCCACGGCGGCGACGTCGTCCGCACCGACCACCCCGACCCGGCCGCCTGGGTCCACGGCGTCGTCTCGCGGGACCGGACCCGCGCCGTCTTCGTGTACGTCCAACTCGACACCTCCGTCGCCGAGAACGGCGCGCCCGTACGCCTCGCGGGCCTGGACCCCGAGGTCCATTACGCCCTGCGGGTGCGGCCCGAGCTCTCCTGCCCAGAGCACACCTGGCCCGCCTGGGCACGACGGGCGTCCGCGCTCACCCTGACCGGCCGGTTCCTGACCCAGGTCGGCCTGGCCGCCCCGGCCCTGGCCAACCAGCCCGGCCAGGCGTTGGTGCTTGAGGCCCGGACGCAGCCGCCGGCCTCCGGGAGGCGATGACGAGGTCGACGAAGGCGTACCGCGCCGCGCGGAGGGATTGCACGACCGTTCTCTCCTTCCTCAGGCCGCAGAGGATGTCAGCCGGGCCGCGACGTCGGCGCCTTCTCGTACGAAGACCGGGATGCGCTCCAGCGGGGCCTCGGCGTCGAGCGTCGTTCCGCCCTCCAGCACACCGCCGGTGGCCGGGTCGCACCAACGGGTGCCGGACGGCAGGTACACCCGGCGGGCCCGGACGCCCGCCTCGTACACGGGTGCCACCAGCAGGTCGGGGCCGAGCAGGAACTGGTCGTCCACCTCCCAGGCGCGCTCGTCCTCGGGGAAGTCGAAGAACAGCGGACGCATGGGCGGGGCGCCGGTGCGGTGGGCGTCCTCGGACAGGCCGTGCAGGTACGGGCGCAGGCGCTCGCGCAGCAACAGGTGGTCGCGGAGGATGCCGTACGCCTCCTCCCCGTACGACCAGACCTCGTTCGGCCCGCCGGTCATGTCCGTCCCGAAGGCGGGGTAGTTGGGCGCGCGGTCGCCGTGCAGCCGCATGACGGGGCTGAAGGTGCCGTACTGGAACCACCGGACCATCAGCTCGCGGTAGGCCGGGTCGTCCGGGTCGCCGCCGAAGAAGCCACCGATGTCGGTGTTCCACCAGGGGATGCCGCTCATCGCGACGTTCAGCCCCGCCCTGATCTGGCGCCCGAGGGAGTCGAATGTCGTGGGGATGTCGCCGGACCACAGCAGGGCGCCGTGCTTCTGGCTGCCCGCCCAGGCGGAGCGGACCAGCGACAGCGGGCGGTCCTCGCCCGCCGCGCGCAGGCCGTCGGCCACCGCGCGGGCGTGCTCCAGCGGGTAGAGGTTCGCGGCCACGGCGGCCGGCCCTGCCGCGTAGACGGCGCGCTCGGCCAGGCCCGGGGGCACGTCGGGTTCGCAGGCGTCGAGCCAGAAGCACGCCACTCCCAGTGAGCGGTAGTTGTCGTTCAGCCGCTGCCACAGGGCGGCGCGGGCTCCGGGGTGGGTGGCGTCGTAGTACGCCATCGGGCGGATCAGAGCCTGCCCGCTGTGCCGGGACGGCCACGGGAAGGTCAGCAGGCCGCCGCCCGTGTCCCGTACGAGGTGCCCGGCTGAGCGGAGCCCGTCGTACGCGTCGCTTCCGGGCTCGACGGTGGGCCACACCGAGACGGCGAGCCTCGCTCCGAGGTCCGACAGCTCCTCGACCATGGCGGCGGGGTCGGGCCACTCGCTCTCTTCGAAGCACCAGTCGCCCATCCTCGGCCAGTGGAAGAAGTCGCAGACGATGACGGACAGCGGAAGTCCGCGTTCCTTGTACTCCCGGGCCACGGCGAGGAGTTCCTCCTGGGTGCGGTAGCGCAGCTTCGACTGCCAGAAGCCCGACGCCCATTCGGGCAGCAGGGGCGGACGGCCGGTGGCCAGGGTGTAGGCGTTCAGGATCCGGGCCGGGGTGTCACCGGCGGTGATCCAGTAGTCGATGCGCCCGCCGGCGTCGGCGGTCCACCGGGTGGTGTCGGCGCCCAGCTCGACCCGGCCGGTGGCGGGGTTGTTCCACAGCAGTCCGTAGCCGCGCGAGGAGTGCAGGAACGGGACGGCGGCGACGGTGTTGGTCTGGATGAGGTCGATCACGCAGCCCTTCTGGTCCAGTCGCCCGTGCGGATGCTGCCCCAACCCGTGCAGCCGCTCACCGTCGTACGCCTCGAAGGACTGTTCCGTCCGGCCGCCCGCCGCGTGGACGCGGGAGCCGGCATGGTGCGCGTACGGGCTTCGCTCGGCGAGGAGTTCGCGGCCCGAGGCGGCGTCGACGAACCTCAGCCGGCCGTCCGCCGAGGCCTCGACGGCAATGCCGCCGTTGACCAGGCGGGCACTGCCGTCGTCCGACACGGACATCTCGGCTTGCGGGGCGGGCCGCGGGTCCTCCAGCGCGCCGGGGGCGGTGGGGTCGACGGTCCCGGACGAGGCCCGCACCCGGACGGCGTCCGGTCCCCAGGGCTCGATACGGAGGATCTCTGCGGCGGTGTGCCGTTCCAGGGCGCCCGCGCGGATGCTGTAGGACAAGGGTGGCTCCTCTGTTCACGTGGCGGGTGGATGCGGGCGGATGTCCAGGTGCCGGTGCTCGTGGCTGTCGTCGCTGTCCCAGCGACCGGAGCCCGGCGACGGTGTCGGTGTCGGTGTCGGCGAGCATCCGGCGGCAGAAGGCGAGGTGGTCCTCGACGATGGCGGTGAAAGCCGCGTGCCAGTCGGCGTGTTGAACCAGCCGTCGGTCAGCTCGTGCTCCAGTCGACACCCGGTGCCGGACGAGTCGCGCAGCAAGGCGTCGAGCGACTCGGGCGTCAGGCGGCGTTTGGTGCGGCTCTCCATGCGTGCTTCCGGGTGTCGGGTGGGACCGGGGTGGCCCGGGTCGGGGTGGCCCGGGTCCGGGGTGGCCGGGTCCGGGGTGGCCGGGTCCGGGGAGGAGCGGAGTCCCCGCTCGCCCGTTCGGTGGCGTGCGGGGACCCGCGTCCTGGGGCCGTTGTCAGGCCGGGTAGGGCAGGTCGGCTTCCCGGGTGCCTGCCGGGCCGATGTGCAGGGCGCCGTCCGGGCCGCCGATCCTCAGCTGCCACGGGTGCGGGCTGTCGGTGGTCACCTTGAGGCGGTCGCCGGTGCGGCGCAGGTGGAAGCGGGCGGTCTCGCCGGGGCCGTCGCCGCGCGGGATCACGACGGTGCGCTCGGCGCCGTCCGCGAAGGCGTGGACCCGCAGTTCGACGCCTTCCGCCCAGGCAGACACCGGGCGCTGGTCGTCCGCCGCGAGCGGGATGACGGAGTCCGGTCGGGCGAGCAGCGGCAGGGTGTGGAAGCCGTGCTGCTCGCGCACCCAGCGCGGGCCGGTGACCCGATCGCCGGTCAGGACGTTGGTCCAGGTCCCCTCGGGCACGTAGTACTCGACCGTGCCGTCCTCGGTGAAGACCGGGGCGACGAGGAGGTCGTCGCCGAGCAGGTACTGCCGGTCGAGCGTGGCGGCGGCCGGGTCGTCCGGGAACTCCAGCACCATCGCCCGCATCACCGGCAGGCCGGTGGCGTGGGCCTGCTGCGCCGCGCGCTGGAGGTAGGGCGCGAGCCGGTGCTTGAGCAGGGTGAACTCGCGGGTGACCTCGACCGCCTCGTCGCCGAAGTCCCACGGCACCCGGTAGGACTTGCTGCCGTGCAGCCGGCTGTGCGAGGAGAGCAGGCCGAACTGGGTCCAGCGCTTGAAGACCGCCGGGGTCGGGGTGCCCTCGAAGCCGCCGATGTCGTGGCTCCAGAAGCCGAAGCCGGACAGGCCGAGGGAGAGGCCCCCGCGCAGCGACTCCGCCATCGCGTTGAAGTGCGACTCGCAGTCGCCGCCCCAGTGCACCGGGTACTGCTGGCCGCCGGCGGTGGCGGAACGGGCGAACAGCAGCGCCTCGCCCTCCCCGCGCTCCTCCCGGAGCAGCTCGAACACCGCCTGGTTGTACAGGTGGGTGTAGTAGTTGTGCATCAGCTCCGGGTCGGAACCGTCGTGCCAGAGCACGTCGGTGGGGATGCGCTCGCCGAAGTCCGTCTTGAAGCAGTCCACCCCGACGTCCAGCAGGGCGCGCAGCTTGCCGGTGTACCAGTCGCGGGCGGCGGGGTTGGTGAAGTCCACCAGGGCCATGCCCGGCTGCCACAGGTCCCACTGCCAGACGCTGCCGTCCGGGCGCCGCACGAGGTGGCCCTCGCGCATGCCTTCGGCGAACAGCTCCGACTTCTGCGCGATGTACGGGTTGATCCACAGGCAGATGTGCAGCCCCTGCTCCTTGAGCCTGGCGAGCATGCCCGCCGGGTCCGGGAAGGTGTCCGGGTCCCAGCGGAAGTCGCTCCACTGGTACCCGCGCATCCAGAAGCAGTCGAAGTGGAAGACGCTCAGCGGGATGCCGCGCTCGGCCATGCCGCCGACGAAGCGGTTGACGGTGGCCTCGTCGTACTCGGTGGTGAAGGAGGTGGTCAGCCACAGGCCCAGCGCCCAGGCCGGGGGCAGCGCGGGGCGGCCGGTGAGCGCGGTGTAGCGCTCCAGGATCAGCTTGGGGGTCGGGCCGTGGATGACGAAGTACTCCAGCGACTGGTCCTCGACGCTGAACTGGACCTGCCCGACGGACTCGGAGCCGACCTCGTAGCCGACCCTGCCGGGGTGGTTGACGAACACCCCGTAGCCCCGGTTGGTGAGGTGGAAGGGGACGTTCTTGTAGGCCTGTTCGCTGCTGGTGCCGCCGTCCGCCTGCCAGATGTCCACCACCTGGCCGTTGCGGACGAACGGGGTGAACCGCTCCCCCAGGCCGTAGACCAGCTCGCCGACGCCCAGGGCGAGTTGTCCGAGCATGTGGTGGCGGCCGTCTGCGTCGGTGACGAAGCCGGTGCCGCGCTCGCCCACCGAGGTCAGGACCCGCCCGCCGGCGGTGAACTCCAGCTGCCACGGCTTGGAGGTGTCCACCCGCAGTGTCAGTTCGCCGGCGCAGAGCTCCACGACGTCGCCGTCCCGGCGCACCTTCCCGCTGCCCTGTTCGGCGCCGGGCAGTGCGAACTCCGGCCCGCGCCGCACCGAGCCGGCGTGGTGGGTGGTGCGCACGCCGATCACGCCCTCGGCCGGGGACCAGCACTCGACGGTCAGCAGCGGGCTGTTGAGCGTGTCACCGCGGCCGCGCACGTGTTTGACGGGCGCGTAGAGGGTCATCCGGTCCTCGCCGGTCCGGACGTCGGCGACCTCGGCGGCGTAGCGCGCGGTGACGCCCGGGCGCATCAGCCAGTAGCCGTCGGTGAACTTCATCGGGCGGTTTCCTCCGTCCGCGCGCGGTGCGCGGTGATCAGGCCCCGGTACCAGTGGTAGCTGTCCTTGGGCGTGCGGGTGAGGGTGTCGTAGTCGACGCGGACCAGGCCGAAGCGTTGCTCGTAGCCGCGGGCCCACTCGAAGTTGTCCAGCAGCGACCAGACGTAGTAGCCGCGCACGTCGACCCCGGCCGCGATGGCGTCGGCGACGGCGGCGAGGTGGCCGGCCAGGTAGTCGGTCCGCTCCGGGTCGTGGACGCGGCCGTCGGGGGTGATGCCGTCGGCCTCCGCGGAGCCGTTCTCGGTGATCCAGAGCGGCGGGAGCCGCGGGTAGCGGGCGTGGAGCCCGGTGAGCAGTTCGGTGAACGCGGACGGGACGACGGGCCAGCCCATGGTGGTGAGCCGGGTGCCGTACGGGTTCGGTTCGGTGACGCCGATGTCCGTGGCGGTGCGCAGTTCGGGGTCGGACTCGCGGTGCGGGGCGGCCGCGACGGTGACCGGGCGGTAGAAGTTGATGCCGACGAAGTCCAGTGGCACGCCGATCAGTTCGAGGTCGCCGGGCCGGCGCCACGGACCGTCCGCGAGTCCTCCCCAGGTCTCGGCCTCGTGCGCGGGGTAGCACCCGGCGAACAGCGGCTCGGTCCAGACCTCGTTGTGCAGGACCTCGGCGCGGCGCAGTGCGGCGAGGTCCTCGGACCGGCCGGAGGCGGGGTGGAGGCGGTCGAGGTTGAGCGCGATCCCGACCTCCCGGGCTCCCGCCGCGCGGAGCGCCCGGACGGCGAGCCCGTGGCCGACGAGGAGGTGGTGGGCGGCCCCCAATGCCCCGCGGCCCTCCCGGGCGCCGGGGGCGTGCCGGCCCTCGGCGTAGCCGACGAAGGCGGAGCAGAATGGCTCGTTGAGAGTGATCCAGCGCTCGACCCGGTCGCCGTACCGTTCGGCGGCGAGGGCCGCGTACTCGGCGAACGCCTCGGCGGTCTCCCGCGCCCGCCAGCCGCCGCGGTCCTCCAGGGCCTGGGGCAGGTCCCAGTGGTACAGGGTGGCGGCGGGCGCGATCCCGGCGGCGAGCAGTTCGTCGATCAGGCGGTCGTAGAAGTCCAGGCCCTTCGCGTTGGCCGGGCCGGTGCCGCCGGGCAGGAGGCGCGGCCAGGAGATCGAGAAGCGGTAGCCGTCGACGCCGAGCTCCCGCAGCAGGGCGACGTCCTCGGGGTAGCGGTGGTAGTGGTCGCAGGCGGTGTCGCCGGTGGCGCCGCCGAGGGTGCGGCCCGGGGTGTGGCTGAAGGTGTCCCAGATGGAGGGGCCGCGGCCGTCCTCGTCGTGGGCGCCTTCGATCTGGTAGGCGGCGGTGGCGGCGCCGAAGCGGAATCCGGCGGGCAGGTCCGGGAAGGCCGGGGAGGTCACGGGTGTCCCGGCGCCGGAGGGCGCGGCGCTCACAGCTGCGGCGCCAGCCCGTGCTCGCGCAGCCAGGCCAGCTGGACGGGCGGGTTGGAGCCGCAGCCGCCGGCGTGGTCGGCGAACGGCCACACCGTCATGGTGCGGTCCTCGCCCGCGTAGTGGTTGAAGGCGGCGTAGACCGTCCGGGGCGGGCAGATCGGGTCCATCAGGCCGACGCTGAACAGGGCCGGAGCGGTGGCCCGCTGGGCGAAGTTGACGCCGTCGAAGTAGGCGAGGGTGGCGAAGGTCGGCTGCACGCGCTCCCGGCTGTGCCAGCGCAGGTAGCTGACGAGCTCCTGGTACGGACCGTCCAGGGAGGTCTGCGCGCCCTCGCGGTAGTGGCACAGGAACGGTACGTCCGGCATCACGGCGGCCACGCGGTCCCCGGTGAGCCCGGCGACGGCGAGGGACAGGCCGCCGCCCTGGCTGCCGCCGGCCACGACGATCCGGTCGGTATCGAGACCGGGCAGCTGCGCGACGGCGTCGACCGCGCGCACGCAGTCGGTCATCAGCCGCCGGTAGTAGTGGTTCTCGGGGGAGTCGATGCCCTTGGTCATGAAGCCGCCGACCCACTGGGTGCCGTCGCCCATGCCCCGGTCCGGGGTGTCGTGGCCCTGGCCCCGGCTGTCGACGACGAGCTGGGCGTAGTCGGCGGCGGACCAGAACAGGTGCTCGGTGGGCAGCCCGCGGCCGCCGGAGTAGCCCATGTAGGTGACGACGACCGGCAGCGGCCCGTCCACGCCGCGCGGGCGCAGCAGCCAGGCGGCCACCGGCTCGCCGTTCCAGCCGGGGAAGCGCACGTCGTCGACCTCCACGGTGCGCAGTCCGTACTGCGCGGTGACGCGTTCGGCCTTGACGGCCCCGCCGTGCGAGCGGGCCTCGGCGAGGGTGCGCTGCCAGAACTCGTCGAAGTCCTGCGGGGCGGTCGACTCGGGCCGGTAGCCGGCGAGTTCGTCGGCACCGAAGTCGGTGACGGGCATGGGGGATTCCTCCGGGTGCTGCGAGTTCGAGGTCAGGTGGTGGGGTGTGAGCAGTGACATGCGGGCCGCCTCCGGGTGGCTGGTGACTGCGGGTCGGCGCCCGTGTGGCGAGCGGGATGCCCGGGCCGTGAGCCGGGCTGGAACGGGTGGCGGCCCGTCTTCCCCCAGGACGGGCCGCCGGTCTGTGGGGCGGGAGGCGTCAGCCGGCCGCGGCGAAGCGGAAGGCGGTGAGCCGGAAGTCGCCGTGCAGGATCAGGCTCACGTCCTGCACGCCGTCGAGCGGGGTGGCGAGTTCGGCGGTGGTGCTCGTCCAGGCGTAGCGGTCGCCGGTCACGGGCACGTCGATCTCGGCCAGCACCCGGCCGTCGGCCCGGACCTCCAGCCGGGCAGTGCCGTTCGCGTCGTCCGCGCGGGCGGTCTCGACCTCGACCCGGACGGCCCCCGTCACGTCGGAGGTGCGGAACAGGAGCGCCGCGGGCTGTCCGGGGTCGGCGGGCGTGACGGCGTCGCCGTCGGCGCGGGTGGCATCGACGATGGTGACGTCCGTGTGGTCGTCGAAGTCGACGGCCCGGACGGTCCGTCCGACGACGGCGCGGGCAGCGGGCGCCGCCCCGGTCACGGTGAGCGGCGTGACGAGCACCTCGTCCTCGGCCGACCGCGCCACGATGACCTCGTAGTCGCCGGGGTCGACGGCGAAGGCGCCCGTGGCGACGTCCCAGTGGGCGAACCGCTCGGCCGGGAGCCGGAACGTCAGCTCGCGGGTCTCCCCCGGCTCCAGGCGGACCTTGCGGAAGTCGGCCAGGCGCAGCCGGGGCGCCGCGTAGCGGGCGTCCAGGGCGCGGACGTAGACCTGGACGACGTCGCTGCCGGCGCGCCGGCCGCGGTTCTCCACGGTGACGGTGAGGTCGACCTCGCCGTCCGGGCCGATCGACGGCTGCGACAGGCGCGGGTCGCGGTAGGCGATGTCGGTGTAGGACAGCCCGTGGCCGAAGGGGTAGAGGGTGGCACCCTGGTGGTACTGGTAGGTCCAGCCGGCCTTGATGATGTCGTAGTCGAGCGGGGCGGGCAGCGGGTCGTCGCCGCGGTACCAGGTCTGCGGCAGACGGCCGGCGGGCTCGGCCTCGCCGAGCAGGACGGCGGCCAGCGCGTGGCCTGTTTCCTGCCCGCCGTGGGATGTCCACACCACGGCGGGCAGGTGCTCTGCGGCCCAGTCGGCGGCGAACGGGTAGCTGCTCATCAGCACCAGTGCCGTCTCCGGGCGGGCTTCGGCGACGGCGCGCAGCAGCTCCTCCTGGCCCTCGGGCAGGCGGATGTCGGCGCGGTCCTCCGTCTCGCGGCCGTTGACCAACGGGTGGTTGCCGAGGACGACGACGGCGGCGTCCGCCGTCGCGGCGGCTTCGCGCGCCTCGGCGCGGCCGTCGCGCAGCAGCTCGCGCTGCCAGCGCTCGGCGGCCTCCGGGGTCTCGGCGGTGACCGTCACCCGGCCGTCGGTCGGGTCCACGGCGGCGTAGCGGCCGGTGAAGACGTTGCGCAGCAGCACGGTGTCCTCGCCGGCCGGTTCGAACCGGAAGGTCTCCTTGACGAACCAGGCCTTGATGACGTCCTGGTCGGCGGCCAGGCCCTCGTCGTCCTGCAGGGTCAGGTAGCGGCCGGTGTGGACGGCGCGCAGCGTGGAGGCGCCACCGCCCCAGTCGGTCACGTCGAAGGAGGTCTTGCCGAGCAGGTCACCGGTGGTGCGCGAGCGCAGGGCGATCCGGTCGCTGCCCTCCACCCGGACGATCTCGCCGCCGTGCGGGGCGAGGGCCGCGCCGAGGCCGGTGGCGACGCCGACCCGGTACGGCATGGTGCCGCTGTACCAGTCCTCGAAGAGTGCGTCGGCGAGCGGGCCGATGACGGCGATCCGGGGCGTGCGGGCGGGGTCGAGCGGCAGGATGCCGTCGTTCTTGAGCAGGACGACGGACTCGGTCGCGGCCTGCCGGGCCAGCTCGCGGTGCTCGGCGCAGTCGATCACCTCCGGGCCGATGGCGGCGTATGGGTCCAGCTCGGGGTCGAACTCGCCGAGGCGGAAGCGCACTTCGAGCTGGCGGCGGACGGCGCGGTCCACGTCGTCCTGGTCGATCAGGCCGCGTTCCAGGGCCTCGCGCAGCCGGCCGACCACGGTCTCCGTGTCCTCGCCGTGGTCGGTGTAGCTGTCGATGCCGGCCCTGAGCGCGGCCGCGTGGGACTCGGCGTGGTCGTCGAAGTAGTGCTCCGGGTCGACCAGGTTGGACGGCGCCTCGGCGTCGCTCACCACGAACAGCTCGTGGCCGGTCGGCCGGGCCCAGCGGCGCAGCTCCGTCTCGATCAGCGGACTGACGTGGCACGGGCGGCCGTTGACCAGGTTGTAGGCGGCCATGGCACCGGTCGCGGCGCCGGAGGCGACGACGGGCCGGAAGGCGGCGAGGTCGTACTCCTGGAGGACGCGCGGGCGCACCCCGGAGGAGGTGGTGCAACGGTCGTCCTCGTTGTTGTAGGCGAGGAAGTGCTTGAGCACCGGGGCGGTCCGCAGGTAGTCCGGGTGATCGCCGGTCAGACCCCGGCAGAACGCCTCGCCGATGCGCGCGGTCTGCACCGGGTCCTCGGAGTAGCCCTCCTCGTTGCGCCCCCAGCGCGGGTCGCGCAGCAGGTTGAGCACCGGGGCCCAGGCCTGCAGGGAGTTCGCCCCGCGCTCGGGGCCGCCGACGGCCGGCGGGCGGTGGTGGTGGAAGGCCCGCAGCTCGGTGGAGACCGCCTTGGCCACCCGGCGCACCAGCTCCTCGTCCCAGCTGGCGCCCAGGCCGACGGCCTGGGGGAACACCGTCGCCACGCCCAGCCACGAGACGCCGTGCAGGCCCTCGCTGCCGGTGCGGAAGGGGCCGACCCCGAGGCGCGGCACCGCCGGCGCGTACTGGTGCAGCATCGCGAGCCGCTCGTCGGGTGTGAGCCGCTGGAGCAGGTCGTCGACACGCTCCTGCAGGGCGAGCGCGGGATTGCGGAAGCCGGGCAGGCCGGCAGCGGACACGGGCACGGAACTCACGTGGAACACCCTTCGGGCGGGCTCGGCTCGGCGACCGGATGATCGAAGCGTTTCGACGCTGGCATGCTCCCACGGGCCTGTCAACTCCCCATGGCACAAACGATTTTGTATTTGTTCAGCCTATTGCCCAACCGGTAACGCGTCGTTAGTCTCACCGAAACATCCAAGCGCTTCGACGGAGAGGGCTACGCCACCATGAGATCCGGGTTGAACCGCAGGAGCTTCCTCACTACCGCCGCCACGGTCGCGGGAGCCGCCGCGATGGCGCCCCTGCTGTCCGCCTGCGGCGGCGGCTCGGACAAGAAGGCCGGGGCGAACACCAAGGAGGGCCTCAAGGCCGCTCTGCCGACCTACGTACCCAACGCCAACGCGGTCAAGCCGGACATAGCCCCCGTGCAGGGCTCGGGCGACGCCGCGACCGACCCGGCCTACCTCTCCTACCCGGCCTCCCCGCCCGCCAGCGTCTCCGGCGTTCCGGGCAAGGGCGGCAGCTACACGGCGGTCACCCCGCTGTGGGGCACGGCCCCGCCGGTCGGCAACTCCTTCTACCAGGCGATGAACAAGGCACTCGGGATCGACCTGACCGTCAAGCCGACGGACGGGATCAACTACAACACCATCATCCCGACGATGACCGCCGCCAAGAAGCTGCCGGACTGGATCAACCTGCCGGCCTGGCTGAACGCCAACTTCAACACCGGTGGGCTGGTCGGCACTCAGCTCGCGGACCTCACCCCCTACCTGTCCGGCGACAACATCAAGAAGTACCCCAACCTGGCCGCCCTGCCCACCGGCGCCTGGCAGCACGGCGTCTGGGGCGACAAGCTCTACGGGATCCCCTGCTTCTCCACCAGCTTCGGCATCCCCGGCGCCACCTTCTACCGCCGGGACATCCTCGAGGCCCGGGGCATCACGGCCGACCAAATCAAGTCCGCCGACGACCTGATGAACCTCGGCAAGGAACTGACCGACGCCAAACGGGGCGTGTGGGCCTTCGACGACGTGTGGACCTACAACCAGTTCACCTGGAACGTCCCCATGAACTGGAGGGTCGACAACGGCAAGCTGGCCCACCCGTTCGAGACCCAGGAGTTCCTGGAGGCCCTCGACTGGCACAACCGCCTGGCCGCCTCGGGCTCCATGCACCCCGACGCGCTCGCCGGCGACGTCGCCAACGGGGCCACCCGCTTCTACAGCGGCAAGACGCTCGTCGGAGGCGGCGGACTGGGCGCCTGGAACCTGGCCGACCACCAGTCCGGCACCGCCGCGGACCCGAACTACCGGCGCGGCGCCTTCAACGCCATCACCGCCGACGGCAAGGGCACGCCGGTGATCTACATGGGCGCCGCCGCCAGCATGATCAGCTACCTCAACGCCAGTCTGAAGCCGGAGCAGATCCAGGAACTGCTCGCCGTCGCGAACTACCTCGCCGCCCCCTACGGCACGGCCGAGTACACCCTGGTCAACTTCGGCGTCGAGGGCGTCCACCACACCCGGGTGAACGGCATGCCGACCTTCACGGAGGAGGGGAAGAAGGACGTCCAGGTGACGAGCTACCAGTTCCTGGCCGCCGCCCCCTCCGTGACCAGCAACCCGGGCGGCGAACAGATCACCAAGGACTACGCGGGCTGGTCGGCCGCCAACGTCAAGTACCTCACCAAGCCGCCCTTCTGGGGCATGAACCTCAGCATGCCCCAGGCCATCGCCCAGGCATCGGCCGCGCAGAACGTCAACGACACCATCAAGGACTGCTACCACGGCAAGAAGAAGGTCTCCGAGGTGCAGGACGCCATCGCCAGCTGGCGCTCCGGCCCCGGCGAGCGGCTCAAGCAGTGGATGACCGACAACGTCCTCAACAAGTACGGCACCGGCCAGTGAGCACCGCGGCCCCGAAGCAGCCGGCCGGCCCCGCGCGGCTCAACTGGCGGACCAGGCTGCGGCGCGACAAGTCCCTCCTGCTGATGACGGTGCCCGCGGTCGTCCTGCTCCTGGTGTTCAACTACGTCCCGCTCTTCGGCATCGTCACCGCCTTCCAGGAGTACGACCCGCTGGTCGGGGTCTGGCACAGCGAATGGGTCGGCTTCGACCAGTTCCAGCAGCTGTTCGGCGACCCGGCGTTCTGGGCCTCGATGAAGAACACGCTGTACCTCAGCTTCGTCCAGCTGATCCTGTTCTTCCCGGTCCCGATCGCCCTGGCCCTGCTGCTCAACTCGGTGATCAGCGAGCGGATCCGCAACTTCTTCCAGTCCGTGGTCTACCTGCCGCACTTCTTCTCGTGGGTGCTGGCGGTCACGATCTTCCAGCAGATGCTGGGCGGCGCCGGCGTGCTCAACCAGTTCCTGCGCCAGCACGACATCGGCACCTGGGACATCATGACCAACCCACACACCTTCGCGCTGCTGGTCACCTCCCAGGCGATCTGGAAGGAAGCGGGCTGGGGGATCATCGTCTTCCTCGCGGCGCTGAGCGCGATCAACAGCGAGCTGTACGAGGCCGCGGCCGCCGACGGCGCGGGACGGTTGCGGCGGATGTGGCATATCACGCTGCCGGGCCTGCGCGGAGTGATCGTGCTGATGCTGGTCCTGCGGCTCGGCAACGCCCTGTCCGTCGGGTTCGAGCAGTTCCTGGTCCAGCGCGACGCCGTCGGCCACGAGGCCGCGGACGTCCTGGACACCTTCTCCTTCTACTACGGCATCGCCACCGGCGGCTACAGCTACGGCGCGGCGGCCGGGCTCTTCAAGAGCGTGGTCTCGCTGCTGCTCATCTGGGGCGCCAACAAGCTGGCGCACGCCTTCGGCGAGGACGGGCTGTACCGCAAATGACGAACGCACTCACCATGGGTTCGCGGGGCGAGAAGCGCCGCACCGCGACAGCAGCCGCCCGCCGCCGGGCCAACTCCGCCCGCCCGCCCTGGGACGAGCCGCCCACCGCCGTCGGCCAGGCCGCCAAGGGCCTCACGCTCGGCGGGACGCTCGCCGTCATCCTGGTCCCGCTCTGGATCATCGTCCTGACCAGCTTCTCCACCCCCGGCGCCATCAACCGGGCCGGCGGCCTGGTGATCTGGCCGGACGGCCTGACCACCGAGACGTACCGCCAGATGCTCGGCGACCCGACGATCATCACCGCGCTGGGGGTGAGCCTGGGCATCACCGTGGTCGGCACCGCGCTGTCCATGGCCGTCTCCATCCTGTGCGCCTACGGCCTCTCCCGGCCGCGCTCCCTCGGGCACCGCTTCGTCCTGCTGCTGCTGATCATCACGATGTTCATCAGCGGCGGCCTGATCCCGAGCTTCCTGGTCGTCACCGGCCTCGGCGGCTACGGCCAGTGGTGGGCGCTGATCCTGCCGAGCGCGGTCTCCGTCTTCAACATCCTGGTGCTGCGCGCCTTCTACCAGGAGACCTCCTCCGAACTGATCGACGCGGCCCGGATGGACGGCGCCGGGGACTGGCGCATCCTGTGGTCGGTCGTCCTGCCCACCTCGCGCGCCGTCACCGCCGTCACCGCGCTGTTCTACGCCGTCGGGTACTGGAACTCCTTCTTCAACGTCATGCTCTACATGCCGACGGACAGTCAGAAATGGCCTCTCCAGTACGTGTTGCTCACCTACGTCAACCGGGCGAACGGCCTGCCCGGTTCGGTCAACTCGGGCTTCGGGAACACCAGCGTGCAGACCGCCCCGCTCTCCCTGCAGATGGCGGTCGTGGTCCTCACCCTGGTACCACTGGTGATCGTGTACCCGTTCGTGCAGAAGCACCTGCGTACCGGTGTCCTCACCGGAGCGATCAAGGGCTGAGCCGTCCGCTCCGGTCCGGCGCGCCCCGCCGGACCGGGACCGGGCCGGGAACACGCCCTCAACGGAACCGACACGAAGGACAGAGCGATGGTGACACTCGCCGACGTAGCCAGGCAGGCCGGCGTCTCGTCGAGCACGGTCAGCTACGCCCTCAGCGGCAAGCGCCCGATCTCCGACGAGACCAGGGCCCGCATCGAACGGGCCATCACGGACCTCGGCTACCACCCCAACGCGGGTGCCCGGGCCCTGGCCGGCAAGCGCTCCCACATCATCGCCCTGGTCGTGCCGCTCAACCCCGAGGTGCACGTGCCCACCATGATGGAGATCGCCATCGCCGTGACCGTCGCGGCCCGCGAACACGGCTACGACGTCCTACTGCTCACCAACGACGAAGGCCCCGAAGGCGTCCGCCGGGTCGCCGCCACCGGACTCGCCGACGGCGTCATCCTCATGGACGTCCGGCTCGACGACGACCGCATCCCGGTCCTGCGCGCCGAGGACATCCCCGCCGCACTCATCGGCCTGCCCGACGACCCCACCGGACTCTCCTGCGTCGACCACGACTTCGCCACGGCCGGCGCCCTGTGCGCCGACCACCTCGCCGACCTCGGCCACCGCGACGTCGCCTTCATCGGCTACAGCAGCGGCGTCTACCGGCGCCACTCCGGCTACGCCGAGCGCACCCTGAACGGCTTCCGCTCCCGCGCCGAACGGCGCGGCCTGCGCTTCCTCCACCGGCCCTGCGAGGGCACCTACGAGAGCACCGCCGGCACCCTGGCCCGCATCCTCGCGGACCGCCCGGAAACCACCGGGTTCGTCGTCCAGAACGAGGCCGCGATCGGCCCGCTGCTCAGCCTGCTGCGCGCCAGCGGACGGACCGTGCCGGAGGACGCATCCGTCATCGCCATCTGCCCCGACGCCCTGGCCGAGCAGCACGCACCCCGCCTCACCTCCGTCACCAGCCCCAAGAAGGACCTCGGACAGGTCGCCGTCGACCAGGTCATGGCGAGGATCGCCGCGACCACCGCCGGCGACGAAGTGAAGGACCAGCTCCTCCTGATGCCGCCGGAACTCGTCGTCCGCGAAAGCACCGCACCGGCCCCGCACCGCAGTTGAGGCCCCTACCGAAGGACATCTCGCCATGGACATCCGCCGGCTCACCGACCGCCTCGGCGGCCTCGCCTTCGGCGGGGACTACAACCCCGAACAGTGGGACGCCGAGGTGTGGAAGCAGGACGACGAACTGATGCGCAGGGCGCGCGTCAACCTCGCCACCGTCGGCGTCTTCTCCTGGGCCCTGATGGAGCCCGAAGAGGGCCGCTACGACTTCGACTGGCTCGACGCCCACCTCGACCGGCTCCACGCGGCCGGCGTCGCCGTCGACCTGGCCACCCCCACCGCCTCCCCACCGCCGTGGTTCACCCTGGCCCACCCGGACTCCCTGACCGTCCGCCCCGACGGCACCCGCCTGACCCACGGCAGCCGGGACACCTACTGCCTCACCTCCCCCGCCTACCGCCAGGCCGCCCGCCGCATCGCCGCCGCCCTCGCCGAACGCTACGGCGACCACCCCGCACTCGCCCTCTGGCACGTCCACAACGAGTACGTCACCCCCTGCCACTGCGACCACACCGCCGCCGCGTTCCGCGTCTGGCTGCGCGCCCGCCACGGCTCCCTGGACGCCCTCAACGAGGCCTGGGGGACGGCCTTCTGGAGCCAGCACTACACCTCGTGGGAGCAGGTCCTCCCGCCCCGCACCAGCCAGTGGCACCACAACCCCGGCCACCTCCTGGACTACAGCCGCTTCTGGTCCGACGAGACCCTCGCCGCCTACCGCGAGCAGCGCGACGCGATCCGCGCCCACAGCGACCGGCCGGTGACGACCAACCTCATGGTGCCCGGCTACCAGAACCTCGACCTGTGGGCGTTCGGCCGCGAGGTCGACCTGGTCTCTGTCAACCACTACCCCAGCGCACCCGGCATCGACGCCCCCGCCCACGCCGCCTTCGACGCCGACCGGGCCCGCTCCTTCGCCGGCGGCGCCCCCTGGCTGCTGATGGAATCGGGCACCAACACCGTCTACGCCGGAGACCGCGTCCTCCCGAAGGAGCCGGGCGACATCCTTCGCCACTCGCTCGTCCACATCGCCCGCGGCTCGGAGGGCGCGCTGTTCTTCCAGTGGCGCCAGTCCCGGGCCGGCGCCGAAACGTGGCACTCAGCGATGGTCCCGCACGCCGGGCCGGACAGCAGGACCTTCCGCGAGGTCACGGCGGCCGGAGCGGCCGTCGCCCGGCTCGGCGAGCTCACCGGCTCCACCGTCCGGGCCGAAGTCGCCGTGCTGCACGACTCCGACGCCTGGTGGGCTTCGAACGTCGACGGCCTCCCGTCCGCCGAGCTCGGCTACTACCCCGCGCTGCGTCGCGCTCACCGTGCGCTGTGGGACGCCGGAGTGACGGTCGACTTCGCCCACCCCGAGCACGACCTGAGCCGCTACCGGGTCGTCCTCGCCCCCGCCCTCTTCCTGCTCACCGACGCGGGCGCCGAGAACCTGCGCCGCTACGTCGCCGACGGCGGCACCCTGCTCGTCCAGCACTTCAGCGGCGTCGTCGACGAGCATATGCATGCCCGGCTCGGCGGCTACCCGGCCGCACCGCTGCGCGAGGCGCTGGGCATCCGGGTCGAGGAGCACCGCCCGCTGCGGCAGGACGAGGAGGTCGCGCTCTCCGACGGCTCGACGGCCACCTCCTGGAGCGAGTCCCTGCGCACCGAGGGCGCCGAGGCGGCCGCCGCCTACACCCACGGCATGCTGACCGGCAGCCCGGCGCTCACCCGGCACGCCTTCGGATCCGGCCGCGGCTGGTACCTCTCCACCCGCCTCGACGACGCCGGCTACGCCGACCTGGTCGGCCGGCTCCTGACGGAGGCCGGGGTCGCCCCGGAGCTGCCGGGCCTGCCGACCGGCGTCGAGGCCGTCACCCGCCACGCGGCGGACGGCCGCGGCTGGCACCTGCTGATCAACCACCGCACCGAGGACGTCACGCTGCCGCAGCCTGGCCACGACCTGCTCACGGACCGGCCGGTGAACCAGCTGCCGCCCGGCGGCTGCGCCGTGCTGCGCACCGTGTGAGCGCTAACAGAGCCGTGAACGCCCGTTGATCCGTCCCACCGAGGAAGGCCACCATGACCGACCCGCACGAGACGATCCGCTGGGGGCACGACGCCCTGGAGCTGGAGATCGCCCTGGGCGAGCACGGCACCCCTCGCCTGGTCCGCATCGGCGCACCCGGCGAGAAGACCACCACCCCGCGCCCGGCCGCACCGCTGCCGCTGGTGGAGGTGACGACTGCGGATCTCGGCCGCTACTGGTCGGGCCGGCACCTCGTCAACAGCGCCCTCGGCGGACGGTTACGCCACCGCACGCACCAGGCGACCCGGGACGGCGACTGGCACGTACTCACCGTCGAACTCCACGACCCGGAGAGCGGTCTGACCGCCGAGGCGGTCTACCGCTCCCCGGACGGGCTGCCGGTGCTGCGCGGCGAGGTGCTGCTGCGCAACGAGGGACCGCGCACGCTGCACCTGGAGTCGGTCTCCTCGCTCGTGGCTGGCTGCCTCACCGGGGGCCACCCGGTGGATCTGGACCACGCGGACCTGCTGTGGGCGGAGAACGAGTGGTTCGCCGAGTGCCGCTGGCAGCGCGAGCCGCTGCGCGTGTCCTCGCCCGAACGCAGTGGCCGCTTCCACACCACCTCCGGCCGCAGTACCCGCGCCGTGGCCGGCCAGGGCATGTGGTCCAGCTGCGGCCACCTGCCGATGGGCGGCCTGACCGACCGTGAGTCCGGCCGTACCTGGGTGTGGCAGATCGAGCACAACGGCGGCGGCTGGCGCTGGGAGTGCGGCGTGCGCGACGACACCGCGTACGCGGCGCTGTACGGCCCGAACGACGCCGACCACGGCTGGCGCCACCCGCTGGAGCCGGGCGCCGGGTTCCGGACCGTGCCCGTGGCCCTGGCGTTCAGCCCGGACGGCGGACCGGACGCGGCGTTCGCCGCCCTCACCGCGTACCGCCGGGCCACCCGCCGGCCGCACCCCGACCACCGGCGGCTACCGGTGATCTTCAACGACTACATGAACTGCCTGATGGGCGACCCCACCACGGCCAAGCTGCTGCCCCTGGTCGACGCCGCCGCCGAGGCCGGCGCGGAGTACTTCGTCATCGACGCCGGCTGGTACGACGACGGCGGCAACTGGTGGAGCTCCGTCGGTGCCTGGGAGCCGTCGGCCTCCCGCTTCCCCGGGCCGAAGGGCATCCACGAGGTCCTGGAGCGCATCCGGGAGCGGGGCATGGTGCCCGGCCTGTGGCTGGAGCCGGAGGCGGTCGGGGTGAACAGTCCGGTCGCCCGGTCCCTGCCGGAGGAGGCGTTCTTCCGCCGCGACGGACGGCGGGTGGAGGAGGGCGGGGGCCGGTACCACCTGGACCTGCGCCATCCGGCCGCCCGCGCCCATCTGGACCGGGTGGTGGACCGCCTGGTCGGTGAGTGGGGCGTCGGCTACCTCAAGCTCGACCACAACACCGACCCTGGGTCCGGCACCAGTGCCCACCCCGGCGAGGCCCCGGCAGCGGGGCTGCTGGACCACAACCGGGCCCAACTCGCCTGGCTGGACGGCATCCTGGACCGGCACCCGGACCTCGTGGTCGAGAACTGCGCCTCGGGCGGCATGCGGATGGACCACGCACTGCTCTCCCGGCTCCAGCTGCAGTCCACCAGCGACCAGCAGGACCTCCTCCTCTACCCGCCCATCGCGGCGGCGGCCCCCACCGCCGTCACCCCCGAACAGGGCGCCGTCTGGGCGTACCCGCTGCCCGAGAACACCCCCGACGAAGTCGCCCTGACCATGGCCAACGCGCTCCTCGGCCGCATCCACCTCTCCGGCCGGATCACCGAACTGTCCCAGGAAGCAGGTGACTTGGTCCACGAGGCGGTCACCGTCCACAAGGCGATCCGCGCCGACCTCCCGCACGCGCTGCCCGCCTGGCCGCTCGGGCTCCCGGGCTGGGAGGACCCGTGGATCGCCCTGGCCCTGCACACCCTCGACACCACCTACCTCACCGCCTGGCGGCGATCCGGCGAGGAGGTCGTCAGGGACCTCGGCCTGCCCCACCTGGCCGGCGCTGAGGTCCGCGTCGAGGTGCTCTACCCGGCGTCCAGTCAGGCCCGCGCCACCTGGAAGCCGGACACCGCCGAACTCGCCCTGACCCTGCCGACGGCACCGTCCGCCGTCGTCCTGCGCCTCACCAGTATTCCTGTCGATAGGAGTTGACGATGCCTCAGATATCCGCCCGCGCCCCACCGCGCCGGCCCGCATCCGTACGGAACACGCTTCGCGTCCGGGCCCGACCCATGCAGCCGCACCGGGCCCTACCGTCCAGAACGCGGGAGTTCGATCCCCACATCCGAACCCCACGCACCCCCACCCCTGGAGGGACGAAGTGAAATCACCCGTCCAGTCCTGCCGTGAACGCGCCATAGCCGTCGCGGCGGCCCTGTCGCTCGCACTCACCGGCGCGATCGCCGCCGTCGCGCCACCCGCCCACGCCGCGAGCACCGTGTCGGTGTCCGTCGACGCCGCCCTGCAACTCGCCACCGTTCCCGCCACCGGCGTCGGCGTGAACATCCCGGTCTACGACGCCGCCATGAACGCCGCCGCCACCCCAGGCCTGCTCAGCACGGCCGGTTTCAACACCGTCCGCTACCCCGGCGGCAGCCACTCCGACGTCTACCACTGGCAGACCGGCACCGCCGAGGGCGGCGCGTACGTCGCCCCGAACACCGGCTTCGACGCCTTCATGGGCACCGTGCGCGCCGCCGGAGCGCAGCCGATCATCACCGCCAACTACGGCTCGGGCACCCCCCAGGAGGCCGCCGCCTGGGTCCAGTACGCCAACGTCACCAAGGGCTACGGCATCAAGTACTGGGAGATCGGCAACGAGACCTACGGCAACGGCGAGTACGGCGCCAACTGGGAGTACGACACCCACAGCAGCAAGAGCGCCACGACCTACGCGAACAACGTGCTCCAGTACGTCTCGGCGATGAAGGCGGCCGACCCGAGCGTCAAGATCGGCGCCGTGCTGACCACCCCCGGCTACTGGCCGGACGGCATGGTCGGTCCGGGCGACACCATGGACTGGAACCACACCGTCCTGTCGATCGCCGGCTCGAAGATCGACTTCGCCATCGTGCACGCCTACCCCACCAGCACCAGCCCGGCCGACCTGCTCACCAAGCCGCAGGCCCAGAACGCCGGCATCACCGGCGCCGTGCGCTCGCTGATCAACCAGTACGCCGGATCCAACGCCCCCAACGTCGGCATCGCGGTGACCGAGGCGAACGCCCAGGCCTACCTCGACACCTCCCCCAACGGACTGTTCGCCCCGGACAACTACCTCACCTGGCTGGAGAACGGCGCGTTCAACGTGGACTGGTGGGACCTGCGCAACGGCACCGACTGCACGAAGGTGACCACGGTCGAGGGCGCCACCGACTACAACGACGGCGGCATGGTCTCCAGCGGCTCCCCCTGCGAGCCGGCCGCCAACACGCCCTTCCCCGCCTACTACGGCATCCAGATGATCAGCAGGCTGGGCGCGCCCGGCGACACCCTGGTCAAGGCCGCCAGCTCGTCCTCGCTGCTCACCGCGCACGCCGTCCGCCGCGCCAACGGCGACGTGGACGTCATGCTGATCAACAAGGACCCGAACAACGACGCCACGGTGAGCCTGTCCTACACCGGGTTCACCCCGTCCTCCGCCACCCCGACCGTCCACTCCTACCTCAAGAACGCCCACGGGATCGGCACGGCCCAGACCGGCAGTCCGACCACCCAGACCGTGCCCGCCTACGGCATCACGGTCGTCCAGATGCACCCGACCAGCGCGCCCTGCCGGGTCGTCTACAACAAGAACGAGTGGCAGGGCGCCATGGTCGGCTCCGTCACCGTCGTCAACAACAGCCTCGGCCAGGTCAACGGCTGGTCCCTCGGCTTCGACTTCCCCGGCGACAACAGCATCACCAACAGCTGGAACGCCTCGGTGTCGCAGAGCCGCCGGAGCGTCAACGCCGGGAACGTGTCCTACAACGCCTCCGTCCCCCAGGGCGGCAGCGTCCAGTGGGGCTTCACGGCCACCTGGTCCAGCAGTGACGCCAACCCCTCCGGCTTCCGGTTCAACGGCGCCTCCTGCGCGATCGGCTGAACCCGCTGAGCCGGTGGTGCCCCGGCCCCGACCTTCTCCAGGGCCCAGGGTCCGGGGCACCACCGCCCACCACCTCCTCACAGGACAGGAACCCCACATGTCAGACCAGCCCCAGCCCGCCGGCACCCTCCCCAACCCGGTGATCCCCGGCTTCCACCCCGACCCCAGCGTCTGCCGCGTGGGCGACGACTACTACCTCGCCTGCTCCAGCTTCGAGTACTTCCCCGGCATCCCCGTCTTCCACAGCCGCGACCTCTTCAACTGGACCCAGATCGGCAACGCCCTGGACCGGCCGAGCCAGCTCCGCCTGCCGCCCGAATCCCCGTCCTCCGGCGGGATCTACGCCCCCACCCTGCGCCACCACGACGGCCGCTTCTGGCTGATCGTCACCAACGTCAGCGGTGACGGCAACCTGCTCTTCACCGCCACCGACCCGGCAGGCCCCTGGTCCGACCCGATCCGGCTGCCCGGCGTCCACGGCATCGACCCGGACCTCGCCTGGGACGAGGACGGCACCTGCTGGTGCACCGTCGCCGGCGTCTCCCAGGTCCGCCTGGACCCGGCCACCGGCGAGACCATCGGCGAGCCGCAGCGGATCTGGTCCGGCGCGCCCGGCGCCATGGCCCCCGAGGCCCCGCACCTGTACCGGATCGGCGAGTACTGGTACCTGATGATCGCCGAGGGCGGCACCGAGCGCGGCCACGCCGTCTCCATCGCCCGCGGCACCTCGCCCTCCGGCCCGTTCGAGCCGTGCCCGTCCAACCCGGTGCTGACCCATCGCGGCATCGACAGCCCCATCCAGAACACCGGGCACGCCGATCTCGTCCAGGCGCCCGACGGCTCCTGGTGGATGGTCCTGCTCGCCGTCCGGCCGCGCGGCGGCACCCCCGCCTGGTACGTGCTCGGCCGGGAGACCTTCCTCGCCCCGGTCGAGTGGGTGGACGGCTGGCCGGTGGTCGGCCGGGTCGCCCCCGAACTGCCGCTCCCGGCTTGGCCGTTGCACCCGGCTCCCGCCGTTCCGGCCCGGGACGACTTCGACCAGAGCGATCTGCACCCCCAGTGGATCTCGGTACGGAGCCGTCCCGAGCACCTGGTCACCACGAAGGAACGTTCCGGCTGGCTCACCCTGCACGCCGCGGGCGCCTCCCTCGACGAGAACGACGTGGTGTTCGTCGGCCGCCGCCAGCAGCACCTCGGCTGCCGGACCCGCACCCTGATCGACCCCGCCGACGGCCGCGGCGGCCTCGCCGTCCGCATGGACGAGGACCACCACTACGAGATCGAGGCGGCCGACGGCGAGGTGAAGGTCTTCGCCCGGATCGGCTCGCTCCGCACCGAGGTCGCCTCCCGTCCGGTGCCCGCCGGAGCCGTGGTGCTCGGTGTCGACGTCGTCCCGCGGCAGCCACGCGGCCCGCGCACCGGCCCCGACGACGTCGTCCTCGGCGTCGAGGAGCCCGACGGCACCTTCGCCGAGCTCGCCGCCCTCGACGGGCGCTACCTCTCCACCGAGGCGGCCGGCGGCTTCACCGGCCGGGCCATCGGCATGTACGCCGCCGCCGGCACCGTCCACTTCGACCGCTTCGACTACGAGCCGCTCCCCCTCCCCTGACCACCCGTCAGGGGATTCCCCACCCGTTCACCTGAAAGGGACGCACCGTGAACGACGCACGACGGACCGCCCACCCGCGCAACCGTCGGCTCCACCGCACGGCCGGCCTCCTGGTCGCCCTGGTCACCACCGGAGCCCTCTGCGGCGGCACCGCGCTCGCCGCACCCGCCGACAAGGCCCCGTCCGCGGCCGAGGCCGCCGGGGCCAGGGTCCCGCACGACCCGATGGCCGCCGTGGCGCACATGCAGCCCAGCTGGAACCTCGGCAACACCCTCGACGCGATCCCCGACGAGACGTCCTGGGGCAACCCGCTCACCACCAAGGCGCTGTTCGACCGTCTCCGGTCCGAAGGCTTCCGCAGCGTCCGGATCCCCGTCACCTGGTCCCCGCACCAGTCCGCCACCGCCCCGTACACCATCGACCCGGTGTGGATGAAGCGGGTCAAGCAGGTGGTCGACCTCGCCCTGGAGGACGGCCTCTACGTCGAGATCAACGTCCACCACGACTCGTGGCAGTGGATCAAGTACATGTCCACCGACCACGACACCATCATGGCCCGGTTCAACTCCACCTGGCAGCAGATCGCCACCGCCTTCAAGGACGAGCCGCGCACGCTGCTCATGGAGAGCATCAACGAGCCGCAGTTCGACAACGCCACCGACGCCCAGAAGACCCAGTACCTGCGGGAACTCAACACCTCCTTCCACCGCATCGTCCGCAACTCCGGCGGCAGGAACAAGGACCGCCTGCTCGTCCTGCCCTCGGAGGAGACCAACAACGCCCAGCACTGGCTGGACGACCTGTCCACCACGATGACCTCGCTGCACGACCGCAACCTGGTCGCCACCGTGCACTACTACAGCTGGTACCCGTTCAGCGTGAACATCGCCAACGGCACCACTTACGACGCCACCAGCCAGAAGGACCTGACCGAAGGCTTCGCCCGGGTGCACGACACCTTCGTCAAGAAGGGCATCCCCGTCTACGTCGGCGAGTACGGCCTGCTCAGCGAGCCCAACTCGGGCACCGTCGAATACGGCGAGATGCTGAAGTTCTACGAGCACGTCAACTACGTGGCCCGGGTCAACGGCTTCACCACCGCGCTCTGGGACGACGCCAACTACCTGGACCGTTCCACCCTCCAGTGGCGGGACCGGACCCTGATGAACCTGATCGAGGCGTCCTGGACCACCCGCTCGGGCACCGCCTCCACCGACAACCTCTTCGTGCCGAAGTCCGGCCCCGTCGCCGCGCAGACCATCACCCTCAACCGCAACGGCCTCTGGTTCGCCGGCCTCTGGCAGGGTCAGCTCCCCCTCATCCAGAACATCGACTACACCCTCGACGGCGACAAGCTCACCCTCACCGCCGACGCCCTCACCCGCCTCGCCCGCGACCGCGCCACCGGCATCAACACCACCCTCGAAGTCCGGTACTCCGGCGGCGCCCCCTGGCAGCTCAACATCCGTTCCTACGACAAGCCCGCCATGTCCGGCGCCACCGGGACACTCGACGGGCTCACCATCCCCACCCGGTTCAACGGCTCCCTGATGGCCAACGTCCAGTCCACCTACGCCGACGGCACCGCCGCCGGCCCGGCCTCCTGGACCACCTACCAGGCGTTCGGCGACTTCGGCCCCGACTACGCCGCCGGCACCACCACCGTGAAGGCCGGCTTCCTCAAGTCGCTCAAGGACGGCGCCACCGCGACGCTCATCTTCCGCTTCTGGACCGGCGACACCGTCACCTACACCGTCACCAGGACCGGTGACACCGCCACCGGCACCGCCTCCTGACCGACTCCCCCTCCCCTGACCACCCGTCAGGGGATTCCCCACCCGTTCACCTGAAAGGGACGCACCGTGAACGACACACGACGGACCACCCACCCGCGCAGCCGCCGGCTCCACCGCACGGCCGGCCTCCTGGTGGCCCTGGTCACCACCAGCGCCCTCTGCGGCGGCACCGCGCTCGCCGCGCCCGCCGACCAGGCCCCGGCGGTGACCGAAGCCACCCGCGTGAAGGTCCCGCACGACCCGATGGCCGCCGTGGCGCACATGCAGCCCAGCTGGAACCTCGGCAACACCCTCGACGCGATCCCCGACGAGACGTCCTGGGGCAACCCGCTCACCACCAAGGCGACCTTCGACGGCCTCAAGGCCCAGGGCTTCCGCAGCGTCCGCATCCCCGTCACCTGGTACCCGCACCAGTCCGCCACCGCCCCGTACACCATCGACGAGAAGTGGATGAAGCGGGTCAAGCAGGTGGTCGACCTCGCCCTGGAGGACGGCCTCTACGTCGAGATCAACGTCCACCACGACTCGTGGCAGTGGATCAAGTACATGTCCACCAACCACGACGCCATCATGGCCCGGTTCAACTCGACCTGGCAGCAGATCGCCACCGCGTTCAAGGACGAGCCGCGCACGCTGCTCATGGAGAGCATCAACGAGCCGCAGTTCGACGCCGCGACCGACGCCCAGAAGACCCAGTACCTGCGCGAGCTCAACACCTCGTTCCACGACATCGTGCGCAACTCCGGTGGCAAGAACAAGGATCGCCTGCTCGTCCTGCCCTCGGAGGAGACCAACTTCGCCCAGAACTGGCTGGACGACCTGTCCACCACGATAGCCTCGCTGAACGACCGCAACCTCGTCGCTACCGTGCACTTCTACAGCTGGTACCCGTTCAGCGTGAACATCGCCAACGGTACGACGTACGACGCCAAGGCCCAGTCGTTCCTGACCGAGGGCTTCGCCCGGGTGCACGACACCCTCGTCGCCAAGGGCATCCCCGTCTACCTCGGCGAGTACGGCCTGCTCACCTCCCCGTACTCCGGCGTGGTCGAGCGCGGCGAGATGCTCAAGTACTTCGAGCACGTCAACTACGAGGCTCGGCGCAACGGCATGACCTCCGCCGTCTGGGACGCCGCCAACGACTTCCTGAACCGTTCCACCATGCAGTGGATGGTCCCCGAGATGAAGGCCCTGATCCAGAGCTCCTGGCGGACCCGCTCGGGCACCGCCTCCACCGACAACCTCTTCGTGCCGAAGTCCGGCCCCGTCGCCGCGCAGAGCATCACCCTCAACCGCAACGGCCTCTGGTTCACGGGCCTCTGGCAGGGTGACCGCCCGCTGATCCCCTACCTCGACTACACCCTCGACGGCGACAAGCTCACCCTGACCGCCGACGCCCTCACCCGCCTCGCCGGGGACCGCGCCGCCGGGATCAACGCCACCCTCGAAGTCCGGTACTCCGACGGCGTCCCGTGGAAGCTCTTCGTCCGCTCCTACGACAAGCCGACCATGGCCGGCGCCACCGGAACCGTCGACGGGCTCACCATCCCCACCCGGTTCAACGGCTCCCTGATGGCCAACGTCCAGTCCACCTACGCCGACGGCACCGCCGCCGGCCCGGCCGACTGGACCACGTACCAGTCGTTCGACAACCTCCGTGCCGACTACGGAGCCAACACCACCACCCTCAAGCCCGACTACGTCAAGTCCCTCAAGGACGGCGCCCCGGCGACATTCACCTTCCGCTTCTGGACCGGCGACACCGTCACCTACACCGTCACCAGGACCGGTGACACCGTCACCGGCACCGCCTCCTGACCCACACTCCTCCCCGCCCCGGCTGCCTCCCCCGGCAGCCGGGGCCCTCACGTTCCGAGGTGCACCCATGTTCCCGCTGCCCCCGCGCGTGCTGTTCGGCGCCGCCTACTACCACGAGTACCAGCCGTACGAACGGCTCAAGGAAGACCTCGACCTGATGGCCGGGGCGAAGTTCACCGTCATCCGGGTCGGCGAGTCCGTCTGGTCGACCTGGGAGCCGGAGAACGGCCGGTTCGAGCTCGACTGGCTGACCCCCGTCCTCGACGGCGCCCACGAGCGCGGCATCGCGGTCGTCCTCGGCACCCCCACCTACGCCGTGCCGCCGTGGCTGGCCCGGCAGTACCCCGAGATCGCCGGCGACCGGGCGACGGGTCGGCGCACGGGCTGGGGCGCCCGCCAGGAGGCCGACTTCTCCCACCCCGCCTTCCGCTACCACGCCGAACGCGTCACCCGGGCGATCCTCGGCCGCCACGCCACGCACCCCGCCGTCATCGGCTTCCAGGTCGACAACGAACCCGGCCTCCGGCTGCCCCACAACCACGGCGTCTTCCAGCGGTTCGTCGACCACCTGCGCCACACCTACGGCGACGTGGAGACCCTCAACCGGGAGTGGGGCCTGGTCTACTGGTCGCACCGGCTCTCCACCTGGGCCGACCTGTGGCACCCCGACGACAACCAGCAGCCGCAGTACGACGTCGCCTGGCGGGCGTTCCAGGCCCGCCAGACCACCGAGTTCATCGCCTGGCAGGCCGCGATCACCCGCGAGTACGCCCGCCCCGACCAGTTCGTCACCACCTGCCTCGCCTACAACCACCCCGCGATGGAGGACGACGAGATCACCGACGCCCTGGACGTCACCGCGGGGAACCCGTACTACGACATGCAGGACGCCCTCGCACTGCCCGACACCACGCCCGACGACCACGAGCAGTGGTGGAAGACCACCGGCGTGTGGGCCCTGTACCAGAGCGCCGACCGGATCTTCTCCTCGCGCCAGGAACCGTTCCTCGTCACCGAGACCAACGCCCAGGCGATCAGCGGCACTTCGGAGAACCGGCCGGCCTTCGACGGCCAGTGGCGCCAGGCCGCCTGGGCACTCGTCTCCCGCGGTGCGCGGATGATCGAGTACTGGCACTGGCACACCCTGCACTTCGGCGCCGAGACGTACTGGGGCGGGATCCTGCCGCACAGCGGCAAGCCCGGCCGGGTCTACGCCGAACTCGCCCGGCTCGGAGCCGAGTTCGAGAGTGCGGGGCCGCTGGTCGCCGGGATCGAGCCCGATGCCGACATCGCGATGGTCTACTCGATGCCCAGCAAATGGCTCATGCAGAAGTACCCGCCGCTGGCGCGGACGAACGGCGATCCGGATCCGGCCTCCTACCACCGCATCTTCGACCCCTTCTACCGCGGCGCGTTCGAGGCCGGCCGCCAGGTGCGGATCCTGCACGCCCGACAGTTCCACGACGGCCTCGCACCCGCCGAGGCCGCGCGACGCCACCCCGTGCTGGTCGTCCCCGGGCTCCACCTCGCCGAGGACTCCCTGCTCGACCGGCTCGCCGCCTACGCCGAGGCCGGCGGCCACCTCGTCCTCGGCCCCCGCACCGGCTACGCCGACCACGAGGCCCGGGCCCGCCACGAGACCGCCCCGCCGCGCCTCACGGCCGCCGCCGGCGTCCGGTACGACGAATTCAGCAACCTGACCTCGGACCTCCCGCTGCGCACCGCCCCGGGCAGTCCGCTGGAGCTACCGGCGGGCGCCACCGCCACCCGCTGGGTGGAGGGCCTCACGGCCACCGACGCCACGGTGCTGGCCGGCTACGAGCACCCCCACTTCGGCCGCTGGCCCGCCGTCACCACCCGCCGCCACGGCGAGGGCCGGGTCACCTACGTGGGCACCGTGCCCGGCCGCGACCTCGCCCGGGAGCTGGCCGCCTGGCTGGCTCCGGTTCCCGCGAGCGGCTGGCGGGACCTGCCGGCCTCCGTCACCGCGACGACCGGGACCTCCCCGGACGGACGCCGCGTCCACGTGGTCCACAACTGGAGCTGGCAGCCCGCCGACGTCCGGGCGCCCGTCGAGCTGACCGACGTCCTGGACGGCACCGCGGTGGCGTCCGGAGGGTCGGTCTCCCTGAACGCCTGGGACGTGCGGGTGTTCGTCGCCCGCTGACGAAGGGGCGGTGGGCTCCGCCGAGCCCACCGCCCCCGTTCACCACCCGACCGGGTGCTCCCGCTCGGGCCCTCCTGGCCGGGCCCTCCTACTCGGACAGGAAGCGGTAGACCGTCATCGAGCCGTACTCCTCCCCCGGACGCAGCACGGTGGACGGGTACTCGGGCCGGTTGGGCGAGTCCGGGAAGTGCTGCGTCTCCAGCGCGATGCCCGCGTAGGCGGGGTACGGGCGGCCGGATCGGCCGATCAGCGAGCCGTCGAAGTGGTTCCCGGTGTAGACCTGGAGCCCCGGCTCCATCGTGAAGCACTCGACCCGGCGGCCACTGGCCGGGTGGCTCAGCACGGCGGCCTTCCTGAAGCCCCTCCCACCGAGCACCCAGGTGTGGTCGAAGCCCTGGCCGGCCCGACGGATCTGCGGGTGTCCGTCGGCGACGCGGTCCGCGGTCGTCCGGGACTCGCGCAGGTCGAACGGCGTGCCGGCGACGGGCAGGACGGGCCCCAGCGGGATCAGTTCCCCGTCCACCGGGAGGTACCCGGCGGCCTCGACCTGGAGCAGGTGGTCGAGCACCGTTCCGCAGCCCTCGCCGGCCAGGTTGAAGTACGCGTGGTTCGTGAGGTTGACGACCGTCGGCGCGTCCGCGGCGGCGCGGTAGACGATGAAGAGGTCACCGGCCGGGTCGAGGAGGTACATCACCTCGGCGGTGAGGGCGCCCGGGAACCCCTGGTCGCCCTCAGGGCTGTGCAGCCGCAGCCGGACCCCGGCCCGACGGCCCTCTCGGACCGCCACGCCGTCCCAGAGCCGCGTGGCGAAGCCGTCCGGCCCGCCGTGCAGGGTGTGGCCGTCGTCCTGGACCGCCAGCCGGTGCCTCGTGCCGTCGAGGGGCAGGACCCCGCCCGCGATCCGGTTGGCGTAGCGGCCGACCGTCGCTCCGAAGTACGCGGCCTCCCCGAGCAGGTCCTCGACGTCCTCACAGCCGAGGACGACGTTGCACCGCCGCCCGTCCCGGTCCGGCGCGTGCACGGCCTGGAGGCGGGCACCCAGGCTCAGCACCTCCACCGTCACGCCCTCGGGCGCCCCGAAGGTCCATCGGGTGATCCGCCGACCGTCCGGCAGCGCCGCGGCGGGCTCCTGGGTCACCGTCACTTCGCCGTGGGATATGAGGGCGTCTCTCGGCACGGGTCCTACTCCATTGTGTTCGGTGCGGTGCGGTGCGGGGACGACGACGCCCGCCGTGCGGGCGGGCGTCGTCGGCGGGGCCGCCGGGCGGCGGGGGGGTCGGCGGGTCAGAACCCCTGGGCCAGGCGGTGGTAGGCCTGGTTCCAGCGGAGCTCCTTCGTGAACCGGCGGATGGACGTGTCCTCGTCGATCATCAGGAGCTCCACGCCGAGCATCTCGGCCAGGTCCTCCAGTTCCTCGGTGCCGAGCGCGCCGGAGAGCACGGTGTGGTGCGGCGCACCGGCAGTCAGCCACGCCTCGGCGGACGTGTGGAGGTCCGGACGCGGCTTCCAGACGGCGCGGGCCACGGGCAGGTTGGGCAACGGCGCCGGCGGCTCGACGACGTCGACGTCGTTCGCGACCAGCCGGAAGCGGTCGCCCAGGTCGGCGAGGCCGACCACGACCGCGGGGCCGGGCTCGGCGTCGAAGACCAGGCGGACCGGGTCCTCGCGTCCGCCGATGCCGAGCGGGTGGATCTCGCAGGACGGGGTGGTGGCCGCGATGCTCGGGCAGACCTCCAGCATGTGCGCGCCGAGGATCAGCTCGTGGCCGGGTTCCAGGTGGTAGGTGTAGTCCTCCATGAAGGAGGTGCCGCCGGCCAGGCCGGTGGCGGTCACCTTGAGGGTGCGCAGCAGCGTCGAGGTCTTCCAGTCGCCCTCGCCGCCGAAGCCGTAGCCGTCGGCCATCAGCCGCTGCACGGCCAGTCCGGGCAGCTGCCGCAGCCCGCCGAGGTCCTCGAAGTTGGTGGTGAAGGCCTTGAAGCCGCCTTCTTCCAGGAAGCCCCGCAGGCCGAGCTCGATCCGCGCCGCGTAGCGCAGCGACTCGTGGCGCTCCCCGCCGACCCGCAGCTCGGCCGCGAGGTGGTAGCTGTCCTCGTACTCCTTGACGAGTTCGGTGACCTCGGCGTCGGCCGTGGCGTCCACCGCCGCGACCAGGTCGTTGACGCCGTAGGTGTTGACGGAGACGCCGAAGCGGAGCTGGGCCTCGACCTTGTCGCCCTCGGTCACGGCGACGTCGCGCATGTTGTCGCCGAAGCGGGCGAGCTTCAGGCCGCGCAGTTCGGCGCGGCCGGCGGCGGCTCGGGCCCAGGAGGCGATCCGGGCGGTCACGGCGGGGTCGGTGACGTGTCCGGCGACGGTCTTGCGGGCGACGCCGAGGCGGGACTGGATGTAGCCGAACTCGCGGTCGCCGTGGGCGGCCTGGTTCAGGTTCATGAAGTCCATGTCGATGGACTGCCAGGGCAGTTCGACGTTCGCCTGGGTGTGCAGGTGGAGCAGCGGCTTCTGCAGGGCGTCCAGGCCGGCGATCCACATCTTCGCCGGGGAGAACGTGTGCATCCAGGCGATCAGGCCGATGCACCGGTCCTCGGCGTTGGCCTCCAGGCAGATGCGGCGGATGGCGGCGGCATCGGTGAGGACGGGCTTCCAGACGATCTCGACCGGCAGGCCGGGGTCGGCATCCAGTGCGCCGGCGATCCGCTGCGACTGCTCCGCGACCTGCCGCAGCGTCTCCTCGCCGTAGAGTCCCTGACTGCCGGTCAGGAACCAGATCTCGCGTCCCGCGAGTGACGTCATGGGGGTGACTCCTTACCGGGCCTTCGGGGGCTGGCCGTAGACGTTCTGGTAGCGGAAATTGAGGCTGTCGATGTCCGCCTGGGCGATCGGCAGCGGCTCGCCGAGCTGCCGGGAGATGTGGACGGTGCGGGCCACGTCCTCGCACATCACGGCGGCCTTGACGGCGGCCTTGGCGTCCTTGCCGATGGTGAAGACGCCGTGGTTCTGCATCAGGACGGCGGGCGAGCGGTGGCCCTTGAGCGTGTCCACGATGCCCCGGCCGATCGAGTCGTCCCCGATCAGCGCGAAGGGGCCGACCGGGATCTCGGCGCCGAACTCGTCGGCCATGGCGGTGAGGACGCAGGGCACGGCCTCGCCCCGGGCGGCCCACGCACACGCGAACGTGGAGTGGGTGTGGACCACCCCGCCGACCTCGGGCATGTGGCGGTAGACGTAGGCGTGGGCGGCCGTGTCGGAGGAGGGCGAGTGGTCGCCCTCGACGACGTTGCCGTCCAGGTCGCACACGATCATGTTCTGCGCCGACAGGTCGTCGTAGGGGACGCCGCTCGGCTTGATCACCAGCAGGTCCTCGCCTGGGATCCGGGCGGAGACGTTGCCCGCCGTCCAGACCACCAGGCCGTAGCGGACCAGTTCCTGGTGGAGGTCGCTGACCTGCTGGCGGATGAGGTCGGTGGTCGCGTTCACAGGGCCTCGCTCGATGGGGTGAGGGCGGCGTTGCGGATGGCGCGCAGGCGGTGCAGGAGCTTGTCGGCACCGAGGCCGAAGTGGTCGTGCAGGGCCCGGTACTCGGCGAAGAGCCGGTCGTACGCGTCGGCGGAGGTGTGGTCCGGCCGGTACGCCGCCGTGCGCACCCGGCCCATGGCGGCGGCCGCGGTCCGGACGTCGGGGTGGGCCCCGGCGGCGACGGCGGCGTGGATCGCCGAGCCGAGTGCCGGTCCCTGCTCCGACTCGGCGACCGACACCGGGCGGCGCAGCACGTCGGCGTAGATCTGCATGAGCAGTTCGTTCTTCTTGAGGCCGCCGGTGACGACGAACTCGGTGACGGGGACGCCGCCCAGCTCCAGGGCCTCGACGATGACGCGGGTGCCGAAGGCGGTGGCCTCCAGCAGGGCGCGGTAGATCTCCTCGGGGCGGGTGGCCAGGGTGAGCCCGGCGATCACTCCGGAGAGGTGGTGGTCGACCAGGGTGGAGCGGTTGCCGTTCATCCAGTCGAGCGCCACCAGGCCGTGGGCGCCGACGGGTTGGGCGGCGGCCTTGCGGGTGAGGAGCTGGTGCGGGTCCTCGCCGTTCCGCTCGGCCTCGGCCAGGTAGTCGGCGGGCAGGCCCTGGCGCAGCCACCAGGCGAAGATGTCGCCGACGGCGCTCTGGCCGGCCTCGTAGCCGTAGGAGCCGGCGACGATGCCGTCCTCGACGACGCCGCACATGCCGGGGACGTCCGCCAGCGTGGCGCCGTTGACGACGTGGCAGGTGGACGTGCCCATGATGGCGAGGAGCTGGCCGTTGTCGACCGCCCGTGCGGCGGGCGCGGCGACGTGGGCGTCGACGTTGCCCGCCGCCACGGCGATCCCCTCGGGCAGGCCGGTCCACTGCGCCGCCTGTGCGGTGAGGGAGCCGACCCGGGAGCCGAGCGGGGCGAGCGGGTGCTCCAGGCGGGTGCGGGCGAAGTCGGCGAAGTCCGGGTGGAGCGCGGCGAGGTAGTCCTCGCTCGGGTAGCTGCCGTCCTGGTGGATGCCCTTGTAGCCGGCGGTGCAGGTGTTGCGGCTCTCGGCTCCGGTGAGCTGCCAGACGATCCAGTCGGCGGCCTCGATCCAGCGGGCGCAGGCGGCGTAGACGGCCGGGTCCTCCTCCAGGACCTGCAGGGCCTTGGCGTACTGCCACTCGGCGGAGATCCGGCCGCCGTACCGCGAGATCCACTTCTCCCCGCGGGCGTGCGCCAGGGCGTTGATCCGGTCCGCCTGGCCCTGGGCGGCGTGGTGCTTCCAGAGCTTGGGCCACGCGTGCGGGTACGGCGCCCAGTCGGCCGTCTCCGCCAGGGGGGTGCCGTCGGCGAGCACCGGGAGGACCGTGCAGGCGGTGAAGTCGGTGGCGATGCCGATGACTTGGGCGGCGTCGATGCCGGCGTCGGCGAGCGCCGCCGGAACGGCGGTGCGCAGCACGGCCCGCCAGTCCGCGGGGTGCTGGAGCGCCCAGTCGGGCGGGAGCGGCCGGCCGGTGCCGGGCAGCTCGCGCTCGATGACGGCGTGCGGGTAGTCGTGGACGGCGGTGCCGACCTCTTCGCCGTCGCGCACGCGGACCACCACGGCGCGGCCGGAGAGGGTGCCGAAGTCGACGCCGACGACGTATCCCTCCGAGTCCCGGGCGGCAGGAATCACGGTCACTTCCTCATCCTTCGTGCGGGAGGGTGGTGTTGTCGCCTGTCGCCGGTGCGGTCCAAATCCGGGGCAGGGCGGAGCGCACCGGCGACAGGCTCCGTTCCGCCGGCTCCGTCGGAGGAGGGCGGAAGGAGGACCGTCGGCGGACGGACGGAGGCGATGTCGTTGCCCGCCGGCGGAGTTGAGGAGCGCTGTTTGTTAGCGCTCACAGGAATTGTTAGCGCTAACATATGCGCTGTCAAGGCAGCTTTCATCCGCAGTGCCGGGAGCCGAGGGGCGGTCGAGCGCACGACCGCGCCCCGGCGTGGTGCGCCGCCCCTCGCTCCGGCTACCGGATCACCAGCGCCCGGCGGGGCCGACGCTATGGCGCAGCACCATCTCCGGGGCGATCTGCACATGGGTCTGGGAGGGCGCCACGCCCTCCAGTTCCCCGACGAGGAGTTCCAGGGCTTTGCGGCCGAGTTCCCCGAAGTCCTGCCGCACGGTGGTCAGCGGCGGGGTGAAGTAGGCGGCCTCCGGGATGTCGTCGAAGCCGACCACGCTGATCTCCTCGGGGACCGACCGGCCGGCCTCGTGCAGGGCGCGCAGCAGGCCGAGGGCCATGTGGTCGTTGGCGCAGAAGACGGCGGTGACGTCGTGCAGTCCGGCGATCCGCAGACCGGCCTGGTAGCCCGAGCGGGCGCTCCAGTCGCCGCGTTGCACCTCCGGCACGGGGGCCCCGGCGGCCTTCAGCGTGAGCCGCCAGCCCTCCTCGCGGTCCTGGCTCTCCAGCCAGTTGGCCGGCCCCGCCACGTGGTGCACGGTGCGGTGGCCGAGGTCGAGCAGGTGTCCGGTGGCCTCGCCGGCACCGAAGCGGTTGCTCACCGACACCATGGGCACCTGGGTCTGGTTGCCCGACCCGACGGCGACGAGCGGCACGGAACTGGAGAGCCGGGCCACCGCGCTGACGGCGGAGGTCTGCGGCGCGATCACGACGACGCCCTCCACTCCCTGGTCGCGCAGCCGGTCGACGGCCTCCTGGACCGAACGGCCGTCCAGGGAGCGCAGGCTGGTCACGCTCACGAAGTACCCGGCGCTCCGCGCGGCGCGCTCGATCCCGTCCAGCATCGACGCGGGGCCGTAGAGGGTCGAGTCGAAGCTGACCACGCCGAGCGTCTGCGAGCGGCGGGTGACCAGCGCGCGAGCGGCCGAGTTGGGCCGGTAGTCCAGCTCCCGTATGGCCGCCAGCACTCGGTCCCGGGTGTCGGGCCGGACGTGCGGGGCGCCGTTGAGCACCCGGGACACCGTCTGGTGGGAGACACCCGCCAGTTTCGCCACGTCCGCCATCACGGGCTGGCGCTGTTCAGTCCCGGTGCTGTCGGTTCCCACTGGCAGTCCCCTCCTCGGCTCTGGACCACAGTACGCGACCAGGTCCAGGCCAATCCGTCACCTTCGGTTCGACAGGCGGCTCCCCTTCATACCAGCCCTTCAGGGCGCCGACACCTGCCGATACTGCCAAGTTAGCGCTCACAAGCCCGCCATGGAGGCAGATGCCGCAGATCGTCGCCCTATCGGGTCGGCCGGTCGCTTTCGGTGACCGAACGCGCGGAGCCGTGCGCAGCCCGGAACGATCGGGCTGGTGAGCGCTGCCACACGGCCGTCGGCATAGCGGACCTCGACGCGGACCGGCACCGATTCCACTGCTTCGGCCGGGCTCATCGGCCACTCGGCGATACCCGCACCGCTCCCGGGCAAGGACGTTCGCACGCCCGCCCCTCTCCGGCACGGCCGCCGCTTCCCACGCTCCCCCGCCCCTCCTGGACCTACAGGGGCCGGGCCCGGGCTCCGGAGGTGCGAGGAGCCCGTGCCCGGGCTCCGGGGGTGCGCGGAGCCCGGGCCCGGCCGGGTGGGTGCTACCCGAGGGTCCACTTCTGGTTGTCGCCGCCCCAGCAGGTCCACAGCTGGACGGCCGTGGCATCGGTGACGGCCGCCCCGGCGACGTCCAGGCACAGGCCGGACGGGACGCCGGTGACGCTGCCGTCGGCGTTGAAGCGCCATTGCTGGTTGGCACCGCCGTTGCAGGGCCAGGTCACCGCCTTGGTGCCGTCGGCCGTCCCGCCGCCGTACGCGTCCAGGCACAGCGTGCTGCCGGCGACGTTCACCGTGAGCTGTCCGTCGGCGGTGCGCGTCCAGGCCTGGTTCGCCCCGCCCCAGCAGGTGTAGATCTGCGCCTGCGTCCCGGCCGTGGCGGAGGCGTTCGGGACGTCCAGGCACTTGCCCGAGCCGGTGCCGCGCAACGCCCCCGTGGTGGCCGTGGAGTTGGCGTATCCGGCGGCGACGATGTTGGCCTGGACGGCGTTCTCGGTGGCCTCCGACGGGTAGCCCGAGGTCATCACGCCCTCGTAGAAGGTGCCGCGGGCCCCCTTGCTGTTGTCGCCGCCGATGCCGAGGATGATCGCGCCCTCCTTGTGCATCGGGTTGTAGCCCGCCACGTTCGGGCGCGGTCCGGAGTAGAAGGTCGACAGGCCGCCGGACTGGGCGTCACCGGCGCGGATCGCCCACTGGTTCGGCGCGCCCTTGACCATGGCCGTCAGGTAGCGGTGGTTCACCGTCGGGTCGTTGGCGTTGTAGCCCGCGCCCTCCCCGGAGAACAAGCCGTTCTCCAGGTCGGCCATCACCCAGGGGCCCGGACCGGTGCCGTAGCCCCAGACCTTGATGTTCCCGAAGTAGATGGCCTCCATGTGACCGTTGCCGGTGTCGTTGCTGCTCGTCTCGGCGTTGCCGTAGTCGAAGCAGCAACCGCCGTTGTAGTGCGTGCCGTCCAGGATCGCGTACATCCCCTCGGGCTGGTCGCCGGTCGCGATGCCCGAGGTGTGGTTGTTGCGGTAGCCGGTGCCCGGCGCCACGTACACGCCGTAGGCCCGGTGACCGTTCAGCGTGGTGGGCGCCAGGGTCGCGTCCGCGAGGTTGTCCGGCCCGGACGCGGCCCCGCCCCCGGGCGCCTGGGTGAGGTGGTTGCGCCGACCGCTCTGGTCGTAGATCACGGTGATCACGCAGGCGGTGCCGGCGCAGAAGGCGTCCTGCGCGGCCGCGTCGGCGTAGCCGCCGGTGCCCAGCACGCCGATGTCCCGGAGCGCCTGGTCCGATGCACGCCTGACCTGGTAGAGCGGCCCGCCGTAGCCGGAGTACAGCGCGCGGGTGGTGCTGTGCGCGGCAACGCAGGGCGTGCCGCCGGCGGCGTACAGGTCGCACGGGCCCTGTGCGGCCGCCTGCGCCACACCGCTCGTCGCGGTGGCGCCGGCCAGGGCGCCGACGAGGACGGCGAGGGCCGCCCCGGCTCGGGCGAGGCGGCGCAGTGCACCGCCTCCTCGGGTCGTCCTGTTGTTGTCATTCATGGGGTCTCCCTGCTCATCGTTGAGCGCGGCCACAGGAAAGTGAGCGCTAACAATCCTGCCCGCAGCGACACGCTTCAGCCCGGGCGGGAGGTGGAGGGTTCCTGGACCGGTGACAGTGCCCTCACCGACCGAGCCCCGTCAAGGGTTTCGACGAATTCAGACCAGCGCGATCGACACAGCCGGGGCGTGAACCGACGAATCGTCATCCGCCAGCAGCTGCACGGTGGTTGACGCTGGGCGATGTGAGCGCTCACACTCCAACACCGGTACACCTGATCGTCCGCGCGGACTCGCCGCGCCTCCCACCGGCTCTCCCACCCGCCGGCAGAGATCGAGAGGAACCATCCATGCGCGCACCCTTCCGACTGGCCATCACGGCCGACCGCCTGTGCACCGGACACGTGGCGAGGCGCTCCTGAGCCTGCCCCGGACCGCCGACCTGCCGGCGTTCCCCGCGCGTCCCGGCACGCCCCCGCCCAGGCCCGGCGGGGGCTTCGCCGTGTCCGCGGGGCGAGCGCCGAGCCCGCGTGCTGGATGTTTGCGTTAACATTCAACTAGCGTGATGCCGTCAGCGCCGGACAGCACCCTGGGGCCAGCACCTGTGTATTCCACCGTTTCCACATTCCGGCCGCGCGTCCTCGTCGCGGAGGACGACGCCGGAGCCGCGGACATGCTCACCACCGGCTTGCGGTTCCTCGGATTCGATCCGCACGCCGTGGCGTCCGGCGAGCAATGCCTGACGCTGGGCCTGGCGCGGATGCACGACATCATCCTGCTCGACGTCCTGCTGCCCGATCTGGACGGCTTCGAAGTCTGCGACCGGCTCCGGAAGTCCGACGTGCAGACCCCCGTGGTTTTCCTCAGTGCACGGACCTCGGTGGGCGAAAGGATCCACGGCCTCACGCTGGGCGGTGACGACTACGTCACCAAGCCCTTCGACCTGAACGAGGTCGCCGCGCGGCTCCACGCCTTGCTGCGCCGTTCACTCGACTACACCGCCCCGCGCCGTCTGAAGGCGGGCGGCGTCGAGATCGACCGCAAGAGCCACGACGTCTGGCTGCACGGAGTGCCCGTCCGGCTGACGGCCACGGAATTCCTGCTGCTGCGGTACCTCATGGAGCACCCCGAGGAAGTCGTGACCAAGGCGGACATCCTCACCAACGTCTGGGGCCACGGCTTCGAACGCGACACCGGCGTCGTGGAGACGTACATCTACTACCTCCGGCGGAAGCTCGGCGACACCGGCCAGACACTCATACGCACGGTGCGCGGCGTCGGTTACGCGCTCCGCGCCGACCACGCCCGGCAAGCGGAGTGACGGTGACGACGCCTTCCGAAGCGTCCGGAGACGAAGGCCGGCGGGGAAGGCGGCCCGACGAAGAGCTGCACGACCTCCTGGCCACCGTCAGCCACGAGCTGCGCGCACCGCTCACCACGATCGCCGGCTACGCCCAACTGGGCCTCCTCGGCGGGCTGGACGACCACCAGGCCCTCCGCCGGGCCATGGCGAGGGTGCAGGCGGAAGCCCATCGGATGACCGCCCTCGTCGACGAGTTGCTGCTGTTCTCCACCCTGGGAGAGCGGCGGCCCCTGGAACGCGTCGCCGTCGACCTGGCCGAACTCTGCACCGAGCTGGTGGCGGACACCCGGGTGAGCCACCCGGACCGGCCGGTCTCCTGCGTCATCGACGAGGGGCGTCACCTGGTCCAGGGAGACCCGCACCGCCTCCGGCAGGTGCTGAGCAACCTCCTCGTCAATGTGCACCATCACACACCTCCGGGCACTCGCACGACGGTGAGGCTGCGTCACGAGGCGCACTGGGCCTGCATCGACGTGGCCGACGACGGACCCGGGATTCCCCCGGCCCTCCATGACCGCGTCTTCGAGCCCTTCTTCCGCGCCCACGGCTCACCGGCCGGCCACGAGGACGGGAGCGGGCCCCACGGGGCGGCCCCCGGCAGCGGGCTCGGCCTGAGCCTGGTCGCGGCCTTGGTCGACGCCCACGGCGGCACCGTGCGGATCGAGCCGTCCGAACGCGGTGCGCGGTTCACCGTTCGATTGCCGACCCGGCCGCCGATCGAATCCTGAGGTGATTCTGATCGAACTCTGAGATTAATCCCCGCCCGCCCGTGATGTAATCGGTTCGCGGACACAACGCAGGGGCTCTTCCGGTCACGCCAGTTCCAATCCCGCATTCCCCCCGGGCTGGAAAGGCATGGCAGCCGTCTTCCCCCGGACGGCGACCGAAAGAGCCTTGCCGCGTTCCTGAAATCCCCCTCAGCGGCCCGGAATTGAGACCTCGGACCCGCCCTCCGAATCTTCACCCGGAGGATTCACGTCCCTCCATTTCACTGCCGTATAGTTCTGCGGCCATGGAGTTGGAGTTTCGTCATCTCAGGATGATCCGGGCCATCGGCGATGCCGGCAGCGTCACCAAGGCGGCGGACCGTCTCGGACTCGCCCAATCGGCGCTTTCCACCCAGCTGAAACGCATCGAGAACGCCCTCGGCGGCCGGCTCTTCGAGCGCGGCAGAGAGGGCGTGCGGCCGACCGCATTGGGCGTCCTGGTGCTGGAGCGCAGCCAGGTGCTCCTGCCCGCCATGCGCCAGCTGCAGGAAGATGCCGTCCGCTTCGCGAACACGGCGCGCGAGACGGGCGGCCTGCGCGTGGGGGCGACCCACGGGCCGCTCCTGGGCGCCCTGGTCGACCGCCTGGCGGCGGCCAGGCCCGAGATGGCGCTGAGCACCCAATCGTCCAGCTCGACATCGGACTTGGTGAGCCGGGCGGTGGAAGGGCGGCTGGACCTCGTGCTGACCGGGCTCTGCGGGCACCAGAAGGTGATGGGCGACGAACGGCTGGAGTGGCGGGAGGTCGCCGTCGACCCGGTGTTCGCCGTGCTCTCCCAGGACCATCCGCTGGCGCGGGCACGTGAACTGGACCTCGGGCAACTCGCCGGTGAGCGCTGGGCGTTGCCGCCCGGGGGCGGTTGCTTCACGGAGTGCTTCGCGGCCGCCTGCGTGCGGGCGGGCTTCCTGCCCCCGCCGGTCTACGAGGCCGATGCGGCCTCGTGCCTCCACCTCGTCCGGACGGGCCGGGCCGTGTCCCTGTGCCGGGCGACGTTCCCGCCGACCGACGGGGTGGTGACGGTTCCGCTGGATCCGCCGGAGCTGAGCTGGCGCCAGGTGATCGGCTGGGTGCCGTACTCGCCGACGTGGGGACTCGCGGACGAGGTGGTCGGCCACGCCAGGGCGGTGCACGCGGACGCCGCGGCGCTGAATCCGGCGTATGCGGCATGGCTGCGACGAAGGGCCCGCCTGGCGCCCTGACCCGACGTGGCCCCGCCTTCACCGGCCGTCAAATTCACCGGCCCGTCGAATTCACCGGTCCGCCGGGAAGGTCCATAACGCCGACGCAGGGGGTTTTTGACATGTCCCGAACGTATGCATCCGCACCTTAGAGTTCCGGCAACCCCCACTCCGAGGAGACCCCAATGCTCCGACTCCGCGCGGCCGTTGCCGCGTGCTCCCTGACGGCCGTCGCCCTGGTCGCCACCGTGGCGCCGGCGGGCGCCCACGCGAACGGGACCGCGATAGCCGCCGCCCTGGCGGCCCCTCAGGGCGGTGCGGCCCCGCCCGCCGCACCCCTGCTCCGGGCACTCCAGCGCGACCTCGGCCTCACCCCCCAGGAGGCCGGCGCCCGACTCGCCCACGAAGCCCGCGCCGCCTCGGTGCAGCAAGCGCTCCGGCAGGCACTCGGCGAACGCTGGGCGGGCGCCTGGGTCAGCGGGTCCGACGCCACCCTCACCGTCGCCACCACCGACGCCTCCGCGGCCCGCGAGATCACCGCCCACGGCGGCAGCGCCACCGTCGTCCGGCACAGCCTCGCCGCGCTCGACGGCGCGAAGGACGCACTCGACCGTGCCGCGGGCAGCACCACCCCCGAGGCCTCCCCCCTCTGGTACGTGGACGTCGCCGCGAACACCGTCGTCGTCCAGTCCACCGACACCGGCCGCACCGAGGCGTTCCTCCGCGAGGCAGGTGTCGACCGCGCCCTCGTCCGGGTGGAGCCGGCGTCCGACTCCCCCGCGCCGCTGGCGGACCTGCGCGGCGGCGACGCCTACTTCATCGACAGCGCGGCCCGTTGCTCGATCGGCTTCCCGGTCACCTCGAACGGCCAGCCCGGCTTCGTCAGCGCCGGCCACTGCGGCCAGGCCGGCTCCAGCGCCGCCGCCCCGGACGGCTCCTCCATCGGCACCTTCCAGGGCTCGACGTTCCCCGGCAACGACTACTCGTGGGTCCAGGCCGATTCGAGCTGGACGGCCCAGCCGCAGGTGAACAACTACGCGGGCGGCACGGTGACGGTCTCCGGATCCGCGGTCGCCCCCATCGGCTCCTCGGTCTGCCGGTCGGGCTCCACCACGGGCTGGCACTGCGGCACCGTGCGACAGTACAACGCCACCGTCAACTACTCCGAGGGCTCCGTCTCCGGGCTCACCCGCACCACCGTGTGCGCCGAGCCCGGCGACTCCGGCGGCTCGTTCATCTCGGGCAGCCAGGCGCAGGGCGTCACCTCCGGCGGCTCCGGCAACTGCACCTCCGGCGGCACGACCTACTTCCAGCCGGTCAACCCGATCCTCCAGGCCTACGGCCTCTCCCTGGCCACCGGCTGACCGCCCCTCCGAGCGGGTGCCCGCCTCCCGTCCGCCGGCGGGAGGCGGGCACTCTTTTGAGGCCCGCTTTGAGGCCCGCGCGAAACCAAGCATTCACCCAAAATTCACACCCCGGCCTTCCGGGCAACTCTCCCTCCAGCGGTGGGCGTTCACACGGAGCGGCCAACGGGGCACTGCGATCCAACGGTGATCCGAAGCCCCTTGACGCCACCGTTGTGAGCGTTAACACTACATTTCACGCCAGGCCGGAGCCCTGCGGATCCACTTCCCTCGGCACGAGGACCGCTCCCGGCCGGCTCCCGCTCGACCGCGCCCGGCCGCCCGGCTGCCGGGCGGCGCCGTGCCGGTCGCGGAACATCACTGGAGGAACTGTGCGGAAGCTTTCAGCGGGCCTCGTCGCCGCGGGTCTCGCCCTCTCCCTGGCAGCCTGTGGCCAGAGCGCCAACGGCGTCGGTGACGGCGCGGGCAAGGGCGACGCCAAGGGCGGTCTCGTCGGCATCGCCATGCCGACCAAGTCGTCGGAACGCTGGATCAACGACGGCGACAACATGGTCAAGGAGTTCCAGGCCAAGGGCTACAAGACCGACCTCCAGTACGGCGACAACGTGGTGGAGAACCAGGTCTCCCAGGTGGAGAACATGATCACCAAGGGCGCCAAGCTGCTCGTGATCGCCGCCATCGACGGCTCCTCGCTCACCAACGTGCTGCAGAAGGCCGCCGACGCGCACATCCCGGTCATCTCCTACGACCGGCTGATCCGCGGCACGAAGAACGTCGACTACTACGCGACCTTCGACAACTACAAGGTCGGCGTCCTCCAGGGCGGCTACATCGTCGACAAGCTCGGGCTCAAGGACGGCAAGGGCCCGTTCAACATCGAGCTGTTCGCGGGCTCGCCGGACGACAACAACGCCACGTTCTTCTTCAACGGCGCGATGAGCGTGCTCAAGCCGTACATCGACCAGAAGAAGCTGGTCGTGCAGAGCGGCCAGGCCGACTTCAACCAGGTCGCCACGCTGCGCTGGGACGGCGGTCTCGCCCAGTCCAGGATGGACAACCTCCTGAGCAAGGCCTACACCTCCGCCCACCTCGACGCCGTGCTCTCGCCGTACGACGGCATCTCGATCGGCATCCTCTCCTCGCTCAAGGGCGTCGGCTACGGCACCGCCAAGTCCCTGCCCGTCGTCACGGGCCAGGACGCCGAGCTGGCCTCGGTGAAGTCGATCATCGCGGGCGAGCAGACCCAGACCGTCTACAAGGACACCCGCCAGCTGGCCAAGGCCGCCGCCCAGATGGGCGACGCGGTGCTGACCGGAGGGAAGCCCGAGGTCAACGACACCAGCCAGTACGACAACGGCGCCAAGACCGTCCCGGCGCAGCTGCTCCAGCCGGTGAGCGTCGACAAGGACAACTACCGGCAGGTCCTGGTGGACAGCGGCCAGTACACCGCCGACCAGCTGAAGTAGTCCGGCGGGCCCGCCCGGCGGGCCCGGCTCCCGACCGGCGGTGCGGGGCCGGAGAACCCGTGGCCACCGCACCGCCCCCGAACGATACGGAAGCACAACCATGGCTGGACCCGTTCTCGAAATGCGGTCGATCAGCAAGTCGTTCCCCGGCGTCAAGGCACTCTCCGAGGTCAACCTGGCCGTCGGCGCGGGCGAGGTGCACGCCGTCTGCGGCGAGAACGGCGCCGGCAAGTCCACCCTGATGAAGGTGCTCAGCGGCGTCTACCCGCACGGCGACTACGAGGGCGAGATCCTCTTCGAGGGCGAGCCCTGCCGGTTCAAGGACATCCGGGCCAGCGAGCAGCGCGGCATCGTCATCATCCACCAGGAACTGGCCCTGGTGCCGTACCTGTCCATCGCCGAGAACGTCTTCCTGGGCAACGAGCACGCCACCCGGGGCATCATCAGCTGGCACCGGACGCTCACCCACGCCGCCGACCTGCTGCGGCAGGTCGGCCTGGACGAGAGTCCGCACACCAGGGTCGCCGACCTCGGTGTGGGCAAGCAGCAGCTGGTCGAGATCGCCAAGGCCCTGGCCAAGAAGGTCAAGCTGCTCATCCTGGACGAGCCGACCGCCGCGCTGAACGACGAGGACAGCCGCAAGCTGCTCGACCTGATCCTCGAACTCAAGGCCCAGGGCATCTCCTGCATCATCATCTCGCACAAGCTGAACGAGATCGCCCGGGTCGCGGACGCCGTGACCATCCTGCGCGACGGGCGGACCATCGAGACCATCGGGATCGGCCCCGGGGGCATCTCCGAGGACCGGATCATCCGCGGCATGGTCGGCCGCGACCTGGAGCACCGCTACCCCGAGCGGACCCCCGACATCGGAGAGGTCGCCTTCGAGGTCGAGGACTGGAGCGTCCGGCACCCGATCGACCAGCAGCGGATGGTGGTGGACGGCGCCTCGCTGACCGTGCGGCGCGGTGAGATCGTCGGCATCGCCGGCCTGATGGGCGCCGGCCGCACCGAACTGGCGATGAGCGTCTTCGGCCGCTCGTACGGGCGGTGGGCCGCCGGCCGGGTGCTGCTGCACGGCCGGGAGATCCGCACCCGGACGGTGCCCGAGGCGATCGGGCACGGCATCGCGTACGTCACCGAGGACCGCAAGCACTTCGGCCTCAACCTCATCGACGACATCAGCCGGAACATCTCGCTGAGCGCGCTCGGCAAGGTCTCCCGGAACGGCCGGGTCGACCGGCACGAGGAGGCGAAGGTCGCCGAATCCTTCCGGCGCACCATGAACATCAAGGCCCCGACGGTGTTCACCCGGACCGGCACGCTCAGCGGCGGCAACCAGCAGAAGGTCGTCCTCAGCAAGTGGATCTTCGCCGAGCCGGAGGTCCTCATCCTCGACGAGCCCACCCGGGGCATCGACATCGGTGCGAAGGCGGAGATCTACACCGTCATCGCCGAGCTGGCCGCCGAGGGCAAGGCCGTGCTCGTCATCTCGTCCGAACTCCCCGAACTCCTGGGCCTGTGCGACCGGATCTACACCATGGCCGAAGGCCGGATCACCGGTGAGGTGGCCCGGGCCGACGCCACCCAGGAATCCCTCATGCGGCTCATGACCATGAGCGCCGCATCCAGCAACGAGCAGGTGTGAGGCATGGCCCCGACCGAGATCATCCCGGATTCGTCCCCGAAGGCACCGCAGGCCGGTCCCGGCCCCTCCCTCGGCGGCGTGCTGGCCCGCGCGCTGCGCGGCAACGTGCGCCAGTACGGCATGCTGGTCGCTCTCGCGCTGATCGTGCTGCTGTTCCAGGTCTGGACGGACGGCATCCTGCTCCAGCCGCTCAACATCACCAACCTGATCCAGCAGAACGGCTACATCCTCATCCTGGCGATCGGGATGATGATCGTCATCATCGCCGGGCACATCGACCTCTCGGTCGGTTCGCTGGCCGCCTTCGTCGGGGCCGCGGCCGCGGTGATGATGGTCAAGCACCACGTGCCGTGGCCGGTGGCGATGCTGGCCGCGCTGGTGGTCGGCGCCCTCGCCGGCGCCTGGCAGGGCTTCTGGATCGCCTACCTCGGCATCCCGTCCTTCATCGTCACCCTGGCGGGCATGCTGCTGTTCCGCGGCGGCACCCAGATCCTGCTGCAGGGCCAGTCGGTCGCGCCGTTCCCCAAGGGCTTCCAGAGCATCAGCAGCGGCTTCCTCCCCGAGGTCGGCCCGCACACCAACTACCACAACCTCACCCTGCTGCTGGGCCTCGCGGTACTGGCCGTCGCCGTCCTCCAGGAGGTGCGCGGCCGCCGCCAGACCGCCTCGTACGGGCTGGAGGTGCTTCCGCTCGGGCTGTTCCTGGCCAAGCTCGCCGTGATCACGGCGGCCGTGCTCGTGTTCACCCTGCTGCTGGCCAGCTACCACGGTGTGCCGATCGTCCTGCTGATCCTCGGCGCCCTGCTGGTCGGTTTCGGCTACCTGATGCGCAACTCGATCATCGGGCGGCACACCTACGCCATCGGCGGCAACGAGGCCGCGGCCAAGCTGTCCGGGGTGAAGAGCAAGCGGGTCGTCTTCCTCGCCTTCACCAACATGGGCGTCCTCGCGGCGCTCGCCGGGCTGGTCTTCGCCGCGCGGCTCAACGCCGGCACCCCGCAGGCCGGCATCAACTTCGAGCTGGAGGCGATCGCCGCCGCCTTCATCGGCGGCGCCTCCGCCAGCGGCGGCGTGGGCACCGTGATGGGCGCGATCATCGGTGGCCTGGTGCTCGGCGTGCTGAACAACGGCATGTCGCTGGTCGGTGTCGGCACCGACTACCAGCAGGTGATCAAGGGCCTGGTGCTGCTCGCAGCGGTGGGCTTCGACGTCTACAACAAGCGCAAGGCCGGTTCCTAACCCCCCAGAGCTCGGGTGGGGAGCGACACACCGTGATGAGGGCACGGCGTCGTTCCCCGCCCGTTTGTCATCCTCCCGAAGTCCTTTCCGTGCAGACTTCCCCATGCGCGAAGTCCGACAAGGCACTTCCCGAGCCCGGTGAGAAGACAGGAACCGAAAAGCACGAGGGGTGCCTCTCGGTAGAGGCACCCCTTGGTGGACCGGTCATTCGGGCTTTCGGTGAGCAGGGATTTCAGCGGGCCAGCAGCACCAGGACCAGCACGATCAGCGCCGGCACGGTCTGCACGAACAGGATCTTCCGGGAGGAGGTCACGGCCCCGAACACCCCGGCGACGGCGACGCAGGACGTGAAGAACACCCGCGTCTGGAATCCGACCGGGTCGGCGGCGAACGCACCCCAAAGCAGCCCGGCCGCCAGGAAGCCGTTATACAGGCCCTGGTTGGCGGCCAACGCCTTGGTCCCGAGCGCGAACTCCTCGGAAGTCCCGAAGGAGGCCCGGGCCCGGGGAGTGGTCCACAGGAACATCTCCAGGACCAGGATGTAGACGTGCAGGAGGGCGAGCGCGACAACCGCGATCACGGCAACTGTGGACATACCAGGCATCCTACGCTGCCACGTCAAGCATCTGACCGGTCGTCAAGCGGATGCACCCCTGGGCGGGAGGTGACACGCGATCAGACCGCCGAGCTCCCCAAACTTCCCCGGCGCAGCGACACCTTGGCCTTCGCCGCGGTGGGCCCGCTGGTCGCACTCCACCTGGCGCGCCCGGACCACGTCCGCGTGGACGACCGTCCAGGCGCATAACTGGCCGGACGGTTCCAGCAGGGACCGCCCGAGTGGGGTGAGCGAGTATTCGACCCCGACCGGCGAGGTCGGCAGCACGCGGCGCACGATCATCCCGTTGCGCTCCACCCGGCGCAGGGTCCGGGTCAGGACCGGTGGGTCACGCCGTCGATGCGGCGCGTGATCTCGTGTTGAACCACCTGGGCTCGTCGAGCACCGCCATGAACAACTTGTTAACGCTAACATAACTTTCCCGCGAGACCTGTCATGGCCTGGTAAATACACAGGTCAGAGGCGTTTCATGAGCGTTCCGGCGGGGTTGACGCGCTCATGGTTCGCTCATACGCTCCGGGCACCGGATCCCGTCGCCGTACTCCGATCGGAGCACACCGATGTCGAAGTCCCGCCTCCGCCACACCCTCGTCCGCTCCCTCCTCGTGAGCGCGCTCGGCACGGCTGCCGCGCTCGGCGGCCTGACCGGCGCGCCGGCCGCGCACGCGGACACCGGGGGCGGGTCGTTCTCCGTGCTGACGTACAACGTCGCCGGGCTTCCGCAGCCGGTGAACAGCGCCCCGACGGAGCGGCAGAGCAGCACCACCGCCATCGGGCAGCGGCTCGGGCCGTACGACGTCGTGCACGTCGAGGAGGACTTCAACTACCACGCCGCGCTGTACGCCGCCGACACCCACCCGTACCGCACGGCCACCAGCGGCGGGGCGGGCATCGGCAGCGGCCTCAACACCCTGTCCGGACTCGCCTACGACACCGACGACTTCGAGCGCGTCAAGTGGAACGACTGCCAGCTCGACTCCGGTGACTGCCTCACCCCCAAGGGCTTCACCTTCATGCGGACCCGGCTGACCGAGGGCGTGTACGTGGACTTCTACAACCTCCACGCGAACGCGGGCACGAACCCCGGCGACGAGACCGCCCGCGCCGCCAACCTGGCGCAGCTCACCGGCTACATCAGGACCCACTCGGCCGGGAACGCCGTCGTGGTGATGGGCGACACCAACACGCGCTACACGCGCGCCGACGACACCATCGCCGCCTTCGCCGCCGACAACCGACTCACCGACGCGTGGGTACAGCTGGAGCGCGGCGGCGTGGCGCCGACCCGCGGCGCCGACCCGCTGCTGTGCGACCAGAACGCGCCCACCGACACCTGCGAGATCGTCGACAAGGTCCTGTACCGCAGCAGCGCGCTCGTCTCGCTCACCGCGACCTCGTACGCCAACAAGCACACCGACTTCCTGGACGGCTCCGGCAAGATGCTCTCCGACCACGACCCGGTCGCCGTGGGCTTCACCTGGAGCCGGAACCCCGCCTACCTCGCGAGCGAGCAGTTCGGCGGCCCGCACGGCGACTTCTACGACGACATCGACCGCGTCGCGCCCGGCGCCCGGGTCAGCACGGTCGGCCTGCGCTCCGGCGCCCGGGTCGACCAGGTCGGGCTGACCCTCGCCGACGGCACCACGCTCACGCACGGCGGCTCCGGCGGCACCGCCTCCTCGCTCACCCTGGGCAGCGGCGAGTATGTGAGCGCTGCCACCCTCTGCCAGGGCTCGCGCGACGGTCACACCCGCATCTTCTACGCCTCGTTCAGCACCAACCTGGGCAGGTCCCTGGCCGGCGGCACCACCACCGCGGACTGCGTGACCCGCACCGCGCCCGCCGGCTGGCAGATCGCCGGGTTCCACGGACGCGCCGGCGACGAGGTCGACAAGCTCGGCTTCCTGTTCACCCGTCGCTGACCACCCCGCACTTCCCCGGCCCGGGCCGCCACCCGGGCCGGGGAACCCCCGTCGTTCCCGAGCACCGTTCCGCCCGCCGGGCCCACCACCGCAGGAAGACCAACGTGAACGATCACCGCACCCTGGACCGCCGCCGCTTCCTGCGGAACTCCGCCGGCACCTCGGTCGGCATTCTCGCCGGGCCCACCGCCTTGAGCCTGCTGGCCACCCCACAGCAGGCCGCCGCCGCGCCGGCCGGCCCCGCCCAGGGCGCCGCCTTCGTCGACTCCTACGCGACCAACACCATGGCCGACCTCAGCCCGGAGGGGAATGCGGCCGTACGCATCCTCACCGGGATGAACCGGGTCTGGCACACCGGCGCTTCCTGGAACGACGGCTCACCGCTGCTCACCGACGTCCTGCGCGCCAATGTGCGCTACTGCGTGCAGGTCACCACCGAGCGGACCGACGCGGAGGCCCGCGAGGCCTTCATCTACGACCGCCAGCACCAGAGTTACGCCGTCATCGCCGGCCTCGGCCCGCTCGCCGACCTGTACCGGACGGGCGCCCGAGCCGTCACCTCGATCACCACGGCGCCCGACGCCACCCCGCCCGCGAAGGTCGACGACGCCGTCCCCGCCGACGCGCCCGCCGGCTCCGCGCTCGGCCCCGGGGCCGTCGACTCGGAGCTGGGGCAGGTGGTCGCCCTGGTCAACACGCTCCGCGGACCGTACGCCTCGGGCAACCCCGCCAAGTACGCGTACCGGTACCCGCGCCCCTGGCGCCTGAACGAGGACAGCGCGGTGGTCGACACCGGCGCCACCGACGCCCTCGGCTACCCGGTCTACGACACGGACGTCGTCGTCGCCGCGCAACTGCTGCGCCAGCGCGGCAGCTCCGCGGTCGACGACGGCGGCTTTGTGAGCGGTCACACCAACGCCTTCCACCTGGCCGCGCTGGCCCTCGCGTACGCGGTGCCCGAGCGCTTCCAGGAGCTGGTCACCCGGGCCTTCGAGCTCAGCCACACCCGGATCACCGCCGGCATGCACTCCCCGCTCGACGTCATCGGCGGCCGGACGCTCGCCACGGCGCTCGCCGCCGCCACGCTCGCCGACCCGCGCAACGCCGCCCTCAAGGCCGCCGCCCGGAGCCAGGCGGCCGCGTACTTCCGGTCGAAGACCGGCACCACGCCCGACACCCTGTACGCCTTCGCCCACGGAGGCGCTCCAGCCGAGGACCCGTACGCCGACCGCGAGGCGAACGCCGAGCAGGTCACCCCGCGGCTGACGTACGTCCTGCGCCGTAGCGGCCCGAACGTCCCGATGAGCGTGCCCAAGGGCGCCGAGGTCCTGCTGGAGACCCGCCTGCCCTACCTCGACGCCGCCCAGCGCCGCGAGGTGCTGCGCACCACCGCCCTGCCCTCCGGCTACGTCCTGCTGGACGGACCGGAGATGTGGGGCCGGCTCGACCTGTTCGCCGCGGCCGACGGTTACGGCTCGTTCGAGCGGGACGTGACCGTGGAGCTGAACGCCGCCGACGGCGGGTTCTGCGCGGCCGACTCCTGGCGCAACGACATCGGCGGGCCCGGCGGCCTCACCAAGCGCGGCACCGGGACACTGACCCTGACCGGCACCAACCGTTACACGGGCCCCACCGTGGTGGCGGCCGGAGTCCTCGCGGCCGGCTCCCGCGACGCCCTGGGACGCGGCGACGTGCAGGTCCACGGCGGCACCCTGCGGGTGGACGTCGAACAGGGACCCGTCCGGCTGCGCGGCGACTACCTGCAGGCCGCCGGCACCCGCCTGGAGCTGACGCTCCACCACTGCCACGCCCCGGCCCTGACGGTCGCGGGCCGGGTGACGCTCGGTGGTGACGCGCAGCTCGTCCTGCGGCTGCCGGACTCCCTCGAACCGGACGACGACGTGGTGCTGCCGGTGCTCAACGGGCGTACGCTGCAAGGCAGGTTCGGCAGCGTCACCGTCGACGCGGACGGGTACCGGGCGACGCCGCTCTACACCCACGACGGCCTCGCGGTGCGGTTGACCCGCTGCTGAGCCCCGTTGCCGAGCCCGCCGGTGCGCGGCTCTGTTCGCGCTCACACCGGCACGCCAACGACCTGTGCGCTCGCGAGACCCGAGGAGGCAACGCCCATGACCGTGGCCGCGACCAACTGGGCCGGGAACATCACGTTCGGCGCCGAGCGGTTCCACGAGCCGCGCTCCGTGGACGAGTTGCGGCGGATCGTCGCGGGCAGCCGGTCCGTGCGGATCCTCGGGACCGGGCACTCGTTCAACGCGATCGCCGACACCACGGGCGACTTGGTGTCCGTCGCCGGCCTGCCCCGGGTGGTCGACCTGGACGAGCGGGCCGGCACGGTCACGGTGAGCGCCGCGATGCGGTTCGGCGAGCTCGCCGGGGTACTGGACCGGGCGGGATTCGCGCTGCACAACCTCGGGTCGCTGCCGCACATCTCGGTCGCCGGCGCGTGCGCCACCGGGACGCACGGCTCGGGGGTCGCCAACGGCTGCCTCGCCACGGCGGTCCGAGCCGTCGAGCTGGTCACGGCGGACGGCGCCCTGGTGACGATCGACCGGGACGCGGCGGAGTTCCCCGGCGCGGTCGTGGCCCTGGGCGCCCTCGGCGCGGTCACCCGGCTGACCCTGGACGTGGTCCCGGCGTTCGAGGTCCGGCAGTGGGTCTACGAGGGGCTGCCGACCGCCGTGCTGCGCGAGCGGTTCGACGAGATCATGGCGGCCGCGTACAGCGTCAGCCTCTTCACGGGCTGGCGGACGGACCGCATCGATCAGGTCTGGCTCAAGCGCCGGGGCGGCCCCGACGCCCCCGGGACCTGGCTCGGCGCGGTGCTCGCCGACGGTCCGCGCCATCCCGTGCCGGGGTGTCCGCCCGAACCCTGCACGCCGCAGCTGGGCCTTCCGGGCCGGTGGCACGCCCGGCTCCCCCACTTCCGACCGGACTTCACGCCGAGCAGCGGCGACGAGCTGCAGTCCGAGTACTTCGTCGCCCGCACCGACGCCGTCGCCGCGTTCGACGCGCTGGACGCCGTCAGGGACCGGATCTCACCTGCCCTGCAGATCGGCGAGATCCGCACGGTCGCGGCGGACGCCCTGTGGCTCAGCCCCGCGTTCGAACGCGACTGCGTCGCCTACCACTTCACCTGGCACCCCGACGCGGCGGCCGTGGCGGAGGCGGTCAGGACGGTCGAGGAGGCCCTGTCCCCCTTCGCCGCCCGGCCGCACTGGGGCAAGGTCTTCACCACCACGCCCGAGGTGATCCGGGAGTCGTACCCGCGCTGGGACGACTTCCGGAGGCTGCTCGGCGAGTTCGATCCGGCGGGCACGTTCCGCAACGAGTTCATCGCCCGCCACTTCCCTGCCACGTAGCACCTGCGCTCAAGGGGGGCCTTGCGGCGACCGTGCGCGTTAACGCTAACATTTGCTTGACGGTTCAACTTCATCGGGATTGACTTGGGCACCTCACGTTTCGGTGCATCGCCGCCCAGCACAGAGGACGCCCAGTTGCCCCTGCACTTCATCCGCCATGGCGAGTCCCAGGCCAATGAGGAAGCCCGACCTCCCTTGTCGGAACCGACCGATGTCGTGGTGACCACGCTCGACGCCACCATCGTCCCGGGCGCAGTGGTCGGCCACGGCAGTGAGCGGGCGTACCGCAGGCTCGCCCCGGCGCCCGGTGAACCGCACGTCACGCGAGACGACCTGACCGGGCGCCGGACGGGGCCGCTCCTTTCCCTTCTGCGGTTCGTGCACGTCACCGACCACCAGCTCGCGGACATCGCCTCGCCCGGCCGGATCGACTTCGTCCAGCGGTACGCCGACCGGCGTGGCTGGTCCAGGATGGTACCGGCGTACCGTCCGCAGGAGATCGTCTCCACCCACGCGTTCGAGGCGATGGCCCGCACCGTGGCGAGGCTGGCGAGGGATCCGGGCACACCCGTCCGGTTCGTGCTCACCACCGGGGACAACACCGACAACGCCCAACGCAACGAGCTCCGCCAGTTCCTGACGCTGATGCACGGCGGCGGGAGCGTGGACCCGACATTCGGCGCCAGCGGGAGCGGCGACACCGCGGCGATCCCGTCGTACACCGTGTCCGGCGACTACTACAACCCGGAGCCGAAGTCGCGTGACCGGTACAAACAGAGGTACGGCTTCCCGGACCGGCCGGGCCTGCTGGCCTCGGCGGCCGCGCCGTTCCCCGCCCGGGGCTTCGGCGTCGACTGGCTGGCCTGCTTCGGCAACCACGACTGCCTCGCGCAGGGGCGCGCACCGGTCACACCGGGCTTCCAGGCCGTGCTCACCGGCGACCGACGGCCGGTCGCCGCACCCGCCGCACTGCCCCGGGCGCCGGCCGACGCCTACCTCATGGACCCGGCGGTGCTGGCCGGCGGACCGACGATGACCATCCGGCCGCGAGCGGACCGGCGGATCATCGACAAGACCGAGTACATCCGGGCGCACCTGGACAGCCCCGGCACACCCCGCGGACACGGGTTCAGCGAGTCCGACCTCGCCGAGGGCCGCACCTACTACTGCTACGACGAGGTCCCCGGAGTCCGGGTGATCGTCCTCGACACCACCAACCCCGCCGGCCACGTCACCGGAAGCATCGGAAGGCGCCAGCGCGACTGGCTGGAGCAGTGCCTGATCGAGGTGCACTCCTCCTACCGGGACGCGGCCGGCGCCGAGGTCCGCACGGGCTTCCAGGACCGGGTGGTCGTCCTGGCGTCGCACCACGGGCTGGGCGTGTTCGACAACACCACCGAACGGCCGGACGAGGCGGCGCACCCGGACGCGGACCTGCCGCGCGTACTCGGCGGCGAGGTCGAGGCGCTCCTGCACCGCTTCGGCAACGTGGCACTCTGGCTGGCGGGTCACCGGCACCTCAACTCGGTGACGCCCAGGAGGCGTTCGGGTGGCGGCGGCTTCTGGCACGTCATCACGTCCGGCCTGTGCGAGTGGCCGTCCCAGGCACGGATGCTGGAGCTCCTCGTCGGCACGGACGTCCTGGTGGTCCGCTCCACGATGATCGACCACGCCGCACCGCTCGAACCCGGCGCCGGTCTCGGCCTGTGGGACCTGGCCTCCGCCCATCGCGAGGTCTGCGCCAACGAACCGACCCGCGTCGGTGGTCCGGAGTCGGCGGGCACCGTCCGGGACCGGAACGTCGAGCTCCTCGTCCCGATCCGTCCCGCCCTCTCCGCCACGCTGCGGGCCTGCGGGGCCGGTCGCTGACCGGAAGGACCCCGGCCGGTTCGCGGCCGGGGTCCCCGGGGTCGGGCGGGTCAGCGCTGCAGGGTGAGGAGGCCCGGCCGCCACGGCAGTTGGTCGTAGGGGCCGCTCGCGGTGGGGGACTTGCCCTGGTAGAGGAACTGCAGGTTGCAGGGGTCGATGGTCATGGTCTGGTCGGGGTTGTTGCGGACCAGGTCACCGTGGCTGATGTCGTTGGTCCAGCCGGCGCCGCTGTTGGCCTTGCCCGCGAAGGGGTTGTTCTCGCTCACGGCCTGCGGGGTCCACGAACCGCTGAGGCTGGTGGCCGTGAACGAGCGGAAGTAGCGCCCGTTCGCCCCCGTCGCCTCGACGATCATGAGGTACTGGTTCTGGCCCTGGACCTTGTAGACCTGCGGCGCCTCGAAGAGGTTGCTCTGCGTGTCGCTCATGACCGTCGTGTAGGAGGATCCGAAGTTGCCCGGGAAGTTCCCGATCGGCATGCTCGCCCGGTAGATGCTGCCGTTGTCACCGGCGAAGAACAGGTACATGTTCTGGCCGTCGGCGATCAGGGTCTGGTCGATCGGACCGGTGCCGGAGTTGGGGATGCTGCCGGTGAAGAGCGGCTGGGGCGAGGACCAGCCGTTGGGGTCGGTCGGGTCGCTCGACGTGCGGTAGATGAAGGGCCACGGGCCCCACTGGTACGCCAGCACCCAGATGTTCTTCGGCGCGAAGTAGAACAGCGTGGGCGCCACCGCGGCCTGGCCCATCCCGATCTGGCCGGCGGAGGCCATGTCCGACCAGTTCGCGAAGGGACTGAACATCATCGAGCCGTACGACGAACCCGACACGTTCGACGCGTAGACCAGGTGCTTGCCCTTGTACACGACGTCGGTGAAGTCCTTCACCGACGCCCACCCGTTCGCCGGCTGCGCCAACGCGCCCGTCGACGACCAGCGGTACGTCGTCGGCAGGGCGCAGTTGCCGCCCGGCGGGGTCGACGCGGACAGGCCGGTCCAGCTCTGGTTGCCGCCGCCGTTGCAGGTCCAGATCTCCACCGCCGTGCCGTTGGCCGTACCGGCGCCCGTGACGTCCAGGCACAGCCCGGACTCCACTCCGACCACCGTGCCGTCGGAGTTCACCCGCCACTGCTGGTTCGCGGCGCCGGTGCAGGCCCAGATCTGCACCCGGGTGCCGGGCGTGGTGGCGTGGCCCGGAACGTCCAGGCACTTGTCGCCGTACACGGTCAGCCGGCTGCCGGACGTCGACGTCCACAGCTGGTTGGTCCCGTTCGAGCAGTCGTAGATCTGCAGGGACGTGCCGTCACCCCGGCCCGCGTTCTGCACATCGAGACACCGACCGGAACCCGCACCGCGCAAGGCGCCGGTGGTGGCCGCCTGGGCGGTGCCGGCGACGAGCATGGCCGCCAACGCCGCCACGGCCGCGACCACGGCGGTGAGCACCACGGACGGATGCCTGCGGCTGGACCTTCGTCTGCGCATGGGGACCTCCTTTGTCGACGGATGGAGCTGTCACACGGCTGTGCGGGCGAGGTGCAGGGGCCCGGCGGTGGCACGGGCGCGCCCCCGCGGCTCAGATCACCGGAAGTTCCAGTGCTGGTTGGCGCCGCCGTTGGCGTCCCAGATCTGGACGGCGGTGCCGTTGGCGGTTTGACCGGCGGGGATCTCCAGTGCCCGGCCGCTGGCGACGTTGGTCAGGGTGTAGGAACCGTCGCCGTTCTGGCCGGCCCTCCAGTGCTGGTTGGCGCCGCCGTTGGCGTCCCACACCTGCGGCCTCGTCCCGTTGCCCGTCTGGCCGCCCGGCTCGTCCAGGACCCGGCCGCTGGCGACGTTGGTGAAGGTGTAGGAGCCGTCGCCGTTCTGGTCGGCCCTCCACTGCTGGTTGGCGGCGCCGCCGTTGGCGTCCCAGATCTGGAGGGGGGTGCCGTTGCCGTTCTGTCCCGCGGGCTCGTCGAGCACGCGTCCGGCGGCCACGTCGGACAGGCTGTAGGCGGCTCCGGAGGTGATGCCCCCACTGGGTGTGCCGCCGCTGCCGCCGCCCAGGGCGGCGAGCACCGCACCGTAGGCGGACTTCTTGTTGCCGTTGTTGTCGAACAGCAGCGGGTTCTCGCCGGTGCGCCAGGAGTCGCCGTCGCGGATGCCCCACACGGTGATGCCCGTACAGCGGGCGACGCCGAGGCAGTCCCGGACGGTGTCGGCGTACGCGCCGGCGGGCGCCTGGGCGATGTCGAGTTCGGTGATCTGGACGTCCACGCCGAGCGCGGCGAAGTTGGACAGGGTGGTCCGGAAACTCGGCGGAGGGCCGCCGGCACCGAAGTGGCTCTGGAAGCCGACGCAGTCGATCGGCACGCCGCGGGACTTGAAGTCCCTGACCATCCTGTAGACGCCCTGGGTCTTGGAGTCGGACCAGTTCTCGATGCTGTAGTCGTTGTAGCAGAGCTTGGCCGAGGGGTCGACGTTCCGGGCGGTGCGGAAGGCCTCCTCGATGAAGCCGTCGCCCAGCACGTTCTGGAACACCGAGCCGCGGTGCCGGCCGCTGCCGTCGTCGGCGAAGGCCTCGTTGACCACGTCCCAGGCGTAGATCTTGCCCTTGTAGTGGCTCATCTCGGTGGTGATGTGGTTGTTCATCACGCTGCGCAGGGTGTTGGCGTCGTTGATGGAGCCGACCCAGCCGGGCAGTTGGGAGTGCCAGACCAGGGTGTGCCCGCGCATCTTCTGGCCGTGCGCGGCGGCGTGGCCGACGATCGAGTCGGCGGGGCCGAAGTTGAACGACCCGCGGGAGGGTTCGGTGGTGTCCCACTTCATCTCGTTCTCCGGGGTGATCGTGTTGAACTCCCGGTCGAGGATGGTGGAGTACGCCGGGTCGCCGAGCCTGCCCGCGGCCACCGCCGTGCCGAAGTAGCGGCCGCTGCCGGCCGCCGCCGCACCCAGCGTGGTCGCCCCGGCGCCCTGAGCCGCGGGACTGGCGGCGACGGCCGTGGCCGAGCCGACGACCATGCATGCGGCAGCCGTCAGGACCTTGCGGAGCCGGAGCCTCTTCTTGAGCCGTGGCATGACGGATCGTTCTCCTTGGGTGGGGGATTTCCTGCACACCGATCGGGAACCGGAGCCTCGTCCTGACCGTCGTGCGAGCGCACACGTCGGCCGAGCCGGTCCTGCCGGGCACAGCGGGCTGGTGTGTGCCCCGGCGGCCGAGCCCCTGCCCGTTAACGCTAACAATTGGCAGTGGAGACACTCGGACCGCCTGACATGTTCAGGTGAAATCTCCTTCAGTCGGTGCGAGTTGTCAATACTCCGCGCACCAGCGGACCGACGGCCACGGTTCGGTCCCACCCCGACTCCGGGAGGGGCGGCAACCCTCGTGCGCAGGCGGCAGCCCCTGGGCGGCCCGGGAGGCGGAGCACACATACGGGTCGTCGATCCCTAGCTCCGACCGCCGCCGCGCATCGCCGGCACGGGCAGGTATGCGGCGGCGGGGCCGGGGCAAGACCGGCCCCCGTGAACGAGCCGCACTCATCGGCAGACCGCAGCCTGCGCCGTGGGACTCCTCACCTCAGCAGGAACTTCGCGCGCTTCGGAGCACGTGGCATCCCGGGGTGCCGCTATGTGGTTCGTCCATGTGGTTCGTCAAGGAAATCGGGCTGCGTCCGGAGCCGTGACCAGGCGCGATGGCGGGATGCCGGATCTGCCGTGGGATTTCGAGTTCCGCAAGGTCCAGGAGACGGCCGCGAGCAGCCTGGCGGCCACCCGGGCCACACCCGCCGAGCTGCGCACCATCGAGGTCGCCATGCAGCAGTGCCGGCACGGGTTCGTCCACGGCCAGGTCGACGTGTTCAACCAGGCGGACGACGACTTCCACACGGCCGTGGCCACCGCCGCGCACAACACCTTCCTGCTCAGCGCCGTGCGCGATGCACGCCGGCTGCAGCGCCAGTCCAGCGCCATCGGCATCCACGACGTGCTCAGCGAAGGCACCAAGGCCGCGGTCGAGGAGCACGAGGCGATCTACCGGGCCATCCGCGACGGCCGGCCCGACGAGGCGGCCGCCGCCACGGCGGTGCACCTCGACCGGACGCTGGAGGACTACCGCCGGGAGATCCAGCGACGCCTGTTCGGATAACGGCGTGAGGGGAAGCCGCGGCGGGGCGGCTTCCCCTGCATCGTCGTCGTGCCGGTTCCTCGCCTCAGTAGCCGTAGACCAGGTTGTAGGCGACCTGCGGCAGGAACTGTCCGGCGGTCGATCCGGTGCCGGTGCCGCAGTTGCCGTCGGATTCGCCGGGCGCCTTGATCCACAGCAGCATCTCGGCGCCGCCGCCGGCCCGCGTGGGCGTGCCGATCCGCCGCCCCGCCGGGTTGCACCAGGTGCCGTCGGATCCGTTGCCGTTGCGGCTGGTGTCGATCACGTACGGCTTGGTGAACCCCTTCGCCGCCCCGAGGACCGCGTTGACGGCGTCGCCGTACGCCGTGTTCTGTGCGGTGGGGTAGACGTTGGACACGTTGAGGGAGAACCCGTGGGCGCCGCGCACACCGGCCGCGGCCAGGTGCTCGGCCATGGTCTCGGCGCTCAACCAGGCGGGGTTGCCGGCATCGAGGTAGACCCAGGTGTTCCGGGCCTTGGCGTTGAACTGCGCGATGGCGTTGCGCAGCAGGGCGTTGCGCTCGGAGATCTGAGTCTGCGTCATGCAGCTCTCGTCCCCCAGCGAGTCGGGTTCGAGGACGACCACCGCCGGCCGGTTGCCGATGCCGTCGGCGAACGCGGCGATCCAGCTGGCGTAGGCGGCGCCGGAGCCCGCGCCGCCGCCGGACTGCCCGGCGCAGATGTCCCGGTCGGGGATGTTGTACGCCACCAGGATCGGCAGTTTGCCGCGGGCGGCCGCGGCTCCGACGAAGGACCCGGTCGCCGTCCCGATGGTGCCGCTCCAGTTGCCGAACCAACGCGCCGTCGGCACGTCGGCGATCGACGACCGGATGGCGGGGGCGCGGCCGTCGCCGGGGTTGGCGTTGAGCCACTGCTGCGCGCTGGAGTCCGGGTCGACGTAGAAGCCGCTGGTCATGGTGGTGGGATCGGCGGCGTACGCGGTGCCGGGGTGGACCGCAACCAGCAGGCCGGCGAGTGCGGGGGCCAGGAGCAGGGACAGCTTGGGGAGCGCACGGCGCACGGTGCTTCCTTCCCTCGGTGGGGGCGGGGGGATTACTCGCGGGCGCAGTGCGGCCGGATGGTCCCGGAGCCCCGGTGCCGTCCGGCCGCACCCGTTCGGTGTCAGCCGAGCGTCCACTGCTGGTTGCTGCGGCCGCTGCAGCTCCACAGCTGAACCAGGGTGCCGTCGGCGGTGGAGGCGCCGGGCAGGTCCAGGCACAGGCCGGACTGGACACCGGTGACGGTGCCGTCCGTGTTCACGTGCCACTGCTGGTTCGCCTGGCCGTTGCACGGCCAGACGACCACCTTCGTGCCGGAGCCCGTGCCCTGTGCGGAGGCGTCCAGGCACATCCGGCCGGCGCCGCCGTAGACGCTCAGCTGGTCGGCGGAGGTGTGCGTCCAGATCTGGTTGGTGCCGCCCCAGCAGCTGTAGATCTGCACCTGGGTGCCCGCCGCGGTCGAACTGTTCGGCACGTCCAGGCACTTGCCGGCGCCCACCGCGTGCAACTCTCCCGTCGTGCCGCCACCACCGCCGGTGCTCGATCCGCCGAGGGCGGAGAGCGCCGCGGAGTAGGCCGGCTTGGGCTGGTCGTTGTCGTCGTACATGGTGGCGGCGCCGTATCCGGGGAAGGTGCCGGGGATCCACGAATGCGCGTCGTCGATGCCCCACTGGCTCACGCCCACGCAGCGGGAGACCGCCAGGCAGTCCCGCACCACGGCGGCGAAGTCGGTGCCCTGCTGCTGGAGGGCCGCTCCGGACGCCGGGAGCTGGATCCGGTCGTCCAGTTCGGTGACGGCCACGTCCAGGCCGAGGTTCGCGAACCGCTGCATGTTGGCCTGCATGTCGGCGGGGATCTGACCGAGGATGAAGTGGCTCTCCAACCCGATGCCGCCCAGCGGCACACCCTGGGCGAGCAGCGACTGGGCGAGGATGTACAGGGCGTTGCTCTTCGCGTTCTCGCCCTCGATGTTGTAGTCGTTGATGTAGAGCTTCGCCCCGGGGTCGGCGGCGTGCGCGGTACGCAGCGCGTCGGCGAGGTAGTCCGTTCCCATCGCCCGGTAGAACACGTCGGGGACGAGGGAGCCGTCGCCGTTGAACGGCTCGTTGATCACGTCCCAGGCGTAGACCTGTCCCTTGTAGTGGGTGGCCTCGGTGGTGATGTGCGCCTCCATGGCGGAGCGCACCTGGCTCAGCGGCAGGTTCGACACCCAGGAGGGAAGTTGGTCCTGCCACACCAGGTTGTGGCCGCGCACCCGCATGCCGTGTGCCCGGGCGAACTGCACGAGCTGGTCACCGGGCCCGAAATCGTACGAGCCGGCAGCCGGCTCGGTGGTGTCCCACTTCATCTCGTTGCCCGGGGTCAGCATGTCGAACTGCGCGCCGGCGACGGCGGTTTCACCGCCGACCCCGAGGTCGCCGTCCGTCAGGGCGGTGCCGAAGTACCGGCCGTCCGCCTGCGCCGCCGCCTTCAACGTGCTGCCGGCCGCCGTGGCCGGGGGCGTCGCGGCCGTCACGCCGGCCGCGAGCACCAGCGCCATGACCACCACGGCGGCCCAGGTGTGGTGAAGCCTGATCAGGATCTTTCCGAGAGGCATGGACGCCCTCCAATGTCGCTCCAGGGGGAGGCGCACACCCGCGATACCGGCGGGTCGTGGCGCACGAGCGATGACGGCGGTGGCACCGTCGGTTCGGGAACAGGAGCGCTGCGGCGGCCGTCCGGCAGAACGGCGCCCGGTGGGGATGCGCTCCCGTGGCCAGATAACTCGGTGTGTGCGGGACCCGTCAATACGTGGTTGAAAGTTTCGACGATGTTTCGGAAAACCGGCGGCCAGGCGGTCGGCACGGTCGTGCCCCGGCTCCGGCTCCGCGCACGCCCGCGGAGCCGGGGCCGGAGCCGGGGTCTGCTCAACTGCCCGGGTTCACCGTCGGGAACAGCTGGGCGAAGGTGTCGAAGGCGGTGGCGATGTCCGCCTCGGCCCAGAACCGGTGGTAGGTGAAGACCGGCGCGGCACCGCCGTCGAGGTAGGTCTGCACCTTGGACCACTGCGGGTCGCGGGTGTACCAGGGGCGGATGGACAGGAAGGTGTTGCTCGCCGAGCTGATCCGGGTGCCGTCCGGGTAGCTGCCGGTCCAGCCGGGCGGGACGTACAGGCCCTGGTGGGTGGTCGGCGAGTACGCCTGGGTGAAGCGGCTGTAGTCGGTGCGGGTCTCGGCGGCCGAGTAGCCCAGGCCGTCGGTGTACTTGGCGTGGAGGGTGTCCAGGACGTTCTGGGCGAACGTCCGGGCGCTGCTGCTGCCGGACTTGGCCGCGTAGTACGAGAGGGTCTTGGCGAGCGAACCGGCCACGCCGACATCGGTGGCGGTGCCGCTCGCGGCGACGTGCAGGCCCGCGTTGCCGCCGGGGCCGGTGGCGCTCCAGGTGTCCGGCGCGCCGGTCCAGGAGAGCTTGTCGGGGGTGGTCAGGGTGCCGGTGGCCGGGTCGGCCCGGGAGACGGACATCGCCCACGGGACCCACTTGTCGAGGATGGCCTTCGCCCGGGTGTCGCCGGTGGTGTAGTAGTACTCGGCGAACCGCTCCATCGACCAGGTCTGGAACCCGAACCACTGGTTGGAGGCCGGGTCGTGGTACTCGGGCTGCCAGTCGTAGTACAGGCCGTAGAAGGTCGGGTCGCCGGCCGGCGGTGCCGCGTCGTCGCCGTAGTTCCCGCCCCAGCTGTTGGTGGCGCCGCCGGCGATGCCGCCCTCGGTGGACTGCAGCCACTGGAAGAACTGGAGCTGCTTGTCCAGGCTGCCGGCCCAGTCGGTGGCGCCGCTCGGCGAGAGCGGCTTCAGGCCGGGGTCGTTGGCGAGCACCCAGGCGGCCATCGGGTTCTGGTAGCCCTGGTGGGCCGCGGAGCCGGAGATCCGCCACGACCAGCTGCCGTCGGCCGCCCCGCCCCAGGCGAAGTACCAGGTGAGCAGGCCGAGCTGCTCGTTCGCCTTGGAGGTGCCGCCCGGGCAGGTGGTGGAGCCGAGGCAGTTGCCCGCCTGCTTGAAGTACTTGTCGTAGAGCGAGTAGCGCAGGTAGTCGCCGAGCTTGGCGGCCTTGGCGAGGGTCGCGGTGATGGCCGCGCTCTTGCCCTGCGTCTTGGCGAACTGCTCCGCCCAGTAGGCGGCCTGGACCAGCCGGGCGTCGGCGTCGGGCGCGTCGGTGTACTTGTACTGCTTGCTGTAGTTGCCGCCGCCGTCGTTGAACAGGCTGAGGAAGCCGGAGCTGCTGTTGCCGTACTTGAAGAGGTCGCAGTCGGGCTGCGGCACGGTCTCCCAGACCGACTCCTCCGGGCCGCGCTGGAAGGTGTTGATCAGGCTGGGCTTGCTGGTGCCGTCCTCGCACTGGCCGAAGCCGTACTTGTTGTCGGCGTCCAGCAGCCAGGCCGGGGCGTACACGTCCGCGCTGCCGTAGGCGCTGCTCAGCTCGGCGGAGAGCGGGTCGGTGCCGACCGGCACGCTGCCGTTCAGTTTGGCCGGGTACTGGTCCGGCTGCGCCTTCTCGGGACCGTACTCGCCGGGCTTGGCCGGGTTGTAGGTGCTCTGGCCGGGCTGCTGGGCGTGGCTGGGGATCAGATGGGTCTCCAGACTCGTCCAGGCGTTGTTGAAGCCCGTCCAGTCACCGGTGACCCGGCCGTAGTCGGCCTCCAGCCACAGCCAGTAGCTGTAGGTCTCGGAGGTGGTCTCGTGACCGTAGTCGGGTGCCTCCACGATCAGGGTCTCCACCGCGTGGTACGGGATGCCCTGCGGGCTGAAGTACCCGTTCGCCGGATTCTTGATCTTGCTGTAGAGGTCCAGGAAGTACTGGTCGTAGCCCGAGGTCTTCGCCGCCTCGGTCACCGTGACGGCACCGGAGCCGAAGCCGGTCGCGGAGGCGGTGAAGGTGGCGGTGCCGCCGACCTGGCCGGCGTCGGTGCCGGCCGCGACGGTGACGGTCTGCGGGACGTTCCAGTTGCCGGGGGTGAAGGTCAGAGCGGCACCGGACGTGACACCGAGGTCCGTGTCGCTGCCCGAACGGGCCACCGTCACCGTGGTGGTGGCGGTCGGCGCCTGGGAGAGCGCGACCGTGAAGGTGCCGGTGCTCCCCTGCTGGACGGCGAGCGAGGCCGGGCTGACCAGGACGCTCGGCCCGGCCACCTTGATCGCGACCGGCGTGGAGGTCGTGGTGGCGCCGGCGTCGTCGGTGGCCACGGCGGTGACGGAGTAGTCGCCCGCCGCCACGTTCGCCCAGTCGATGCTGTACGGCGCGGTGGTGGCCGTGCCGATCAGGGTGTTGGAGCCGGCCGAGGTCGAGGCGTAGAAGTCGACCTTCGCCACGGTGCCGTCGGCGTCGGCCGCAGTGGCGGACACCGTCACGGTGGAGCCCGGGGTGAAGGTCTGCCCGGCGGTGGGAGAGGTGAGCGAGACGGTCGGTGGCTGGTTGGCACCGCGGCAGGGGGTGCCGTTGACGGTGAAGGTGGTGGGGGCGGTGTTGGTGCCGCTGTAGGAGAAGTTGGCGCTGGTGGTGTAGGCGCCGCCGGGGTTGATGGTGGTGGCGTAGGCGGGGTTGGTGGCGGTGACGGTCTGTCCGGTCTGGGTCCAGTTGCCGTTCCAGCCGTTCTGGAGGGTCTGGTTGCCGGAGTAGGAGTAGCCGAGGGTCCAGCCGTTGATGGCGGTGGTGCCGGTGTCGGTGATGGTGACGTTGGCGGTGAAGCCGCTGCCCCAGTCGTTGCCGACGGCGTAACTCACGTTGCAGGAAAGGCCGGTGGCCGCCGCTGCGGTGGGTACGGTGAGGGAGCCGCCCGCCGCGGCGATCAGGGCGAGTGCGGTGGCCGTCGCGGTGATGGTGAGCCGGTTGCCCCTGAAGCGCAGGGCTTTGCGTCGCATGTACGTCCTCCAGATGGGTGGGGTACCGCCGCGCGGGTGGGGGCTGCGCGGCGGACGGAGGTGTGGCGTCATCGTGGGGTGGTGTGCTCGGCTTGGGAAGCGCCCGCCGGGCTCGGCGGCACGGACCGGCGGGCCCGGCGGGGCGGGAGCAGGGCGGCGACCAGCGCGGAACGCGGGCCGGGGGCAGCGGGCCGCCCGGCCCGACGGCATGTAAGTTACAGCGGCTTATGGGAGCGCTCCCGCGCCTATTGACGCCGTTTCTCGGTCCCTGGCTTGATGTTGAGGGGATCGCCGCGGCCCCAAGTGGGCGCATTCCCACCCGAATTCCGGCGATCCCGTCAGCCCGTCAGGAATCCCCATCCTCCGAAAGGACCCGGACGTGCCCCACCCCGTCCTGCGTCGCCTGCGCACGGCAGCGGCCGCCACGCTGCTCGGCGCCACCGGCCTGTTGCCGAGCGTCGGAGCCGCCGCCTCGGCACACGCCGCCCCCGCAACCCCCGCACGAGCCGCCGCCGACCACGTCGCCAACCCGTTCGCCGGTGCCACCGGTTACCTCAACCCCGACTACGCGGCCGAGGTCAAGGCCCAGGCCGCCTCCGACGGCGGCTCCCTGGGCGCTCTGGAATCCCAGGTCGCCGCCAACCCCACCGCCGTCTGGATGGACCACATCGGCGCGATCACCGGCGACGCCACCCACCTCGGCCTCCAGGCCCACCTGGACCACGCACTGGCCCAGCAGCAGGGCGGCACCACGCCGGTCGTCTTCCAGGTCGTCGTCTACGACCTGCCGGGACGGGACTGCGCCGCCATCGCCTCCAACGGCGAACTCCCCGCCACCGCAGCCGGGTTGACCACGTACGAGACGCAGTACGTCGACCCGATCGCGGCCGTCCTGGCCAACCCGAAGTACGCCGGCCTCCGGATCGCGGCCGTCATCGAGCCGGACTCTCTGCCCAACGCCGTGACCAACCAGTCCAAGCCGGCCTGCGCCACGGCCACCCCGTTCTACGAATCGGGCGTCGAGTACACGCTCAACAAGCTGCACGCGATCCCCAACGTGTACAACTACCTGGACATCGGCCACGCGGGCTGGCTCGGCTGGTCCAACAACATGGTGCCGGCGGGCAAGGAGTACGCGAAGGTCGCCCAGGCCACCACCGCCGGGTTCGCGAGCGTCGACGGCTTCATCAGCGACACCGCCAACACCACGCCGCTGGCCGAGCCGTTCCTGACCAACCCCGACCTCACCGTCGGCGGGCAGCCGCTCAAGTCGGCCAACTTCTACCAGTACAACCCCGCGTTCGACGAGTACCACTACGACACCGCGATGTACTCCACCCTGGTGTCCAACGGGTTCCCGAGCAGCATCGGCATGCTGGTCGACACCTCGCGCAACGGCTGGGGCGGCTCCGCCCGGCCCACGGCGCTCAACTCCAGCCCCACCACGGTGGACGCGTACGTCGCGGCCAACAAGGTCGACCAGAAGCCCTTCCGCGGCGACTGGTGCAACATCAACGGCGCGGGCATCGGCGCCCGTCCGCAGTCCGTGCCGTACGGCGCGGGCAACCCGATCATCGCGTTCCTCTGGGTCAAGCCGCCGGGCGAGTCGGACGGCGACTACCCGGACGCCGCCCACCCCCACGGCGACCCGCACTGCGACCCGAACGGCACCCAGAGCGACGGGAACGGCAACACCTACCCCACCGACGCCATCCCCGGTTCCAACATCCCGGCCGGGCAGTGGTTCCCCGTCCAGTTCCGGCAGCTCGTGCAGAACGCCTACCCGGCGTTCGGCAGCACCGGCGGCAACACCGGCCCGACCGCGCCGAGCGGGCTGACCGTCACCGGCACCACCAGCAGCAGCGTGTCGCTCAGCTGGACGGCCTCCACCGACCCGGCCGGCGTGACGGGCTACGCGGTGTACCGCAACGGCACCAAGGTCGCCACCGTGACGACCACCAGCTACACCGACACCGGACTCTCCGCCGCCACCGCCTACCAGTACACCGTCACCGCGCAGGACGCCGCCGGGAACGTCTCCCCCGCCTCCGCCGCGGTGACCGCCACCACGGCGACGTCGGGCGGTGGCGGCGGCAGCAGCGGCTGCTCCGCGACCTACTCGGTCGGCAACGACTGGGGCAGCGGCTTCACTGCGAATGTGAGCGTTGCCAACACGGGCGCCACGGCGACCAAGTCCTGGACCGTCACATGGAGCTGGGGCGGCACTCAGCAGGTCACCAACAGTTGGAACGCCACCACCGCCCAGAGCGGCACGGCGGTGACGGCCACCAGCCAGGCCTACAACGGCGCACTGGCACCGAACGCCACCACCAGCTTCGGCTTCCAGGCGACCTACTCGGGCGGCAACGCCGCCCCGTCCCTGACCTGCACCGCGAGCTGACCTCCGCCGGCCGGGGCCGCACCGGCGGCCCCGGCCCCCACCCCCGAGGAGCTCGGCATGCCCCGGACCGTCCCGCCCCGCACCGCCGCCCTCGCGGCCGCCACCGCCGCGTGCGCCGCCCTGGCCGTACTCCCCCTCGCCGCGACGGCCGCCCCCACCGCCGTCCTTTCCTGCGGTGTGAGTTACGCCGTCAACGACTGGGGCAGCGGGTTCACCGCCAACCTCACCATCACCGACACCGGCACCACCCCCGTCAACGGCTGGACCCTCGCCTACGCCTACACCGGCAACCAGACCCTCCAGAACGGCTGGAACGGCACCTGGACCCAGACCGGACAGACCGTCACCGCCACCAACCCCGCCTACGCCACCACCATCAACCCCGGCGCCACCTACACCACCAGCGCCAACTTCTCCTACAACGGCCCCAACACCGCCCCCACCACCTTCACCCTCAACGGCACCCCCTGCGGGCCGCAGTCGAGCCCGTCACCGGGCCCCACTCCCACACCGACTCCCACACCGACCACCACGCCACCGCCGAGCGGGCCGGCACCGGCCGTGCACGTCTCGGGCAGCACGCTGGCGAAGGCCGACGGCACCCCGATCGCCCTGCACGGGGTCAACCGCTCCGGGGCCGAGTTCATGTGCGTCCAGGGCCACGGCATCTTCGACGGCCCGGCCGACCAGGCGTCCGTCACCGCGATGAAGTCGTGGCGCGTCAACGCCGTCCGCGTGCCGCTCAACGAGGACTGCTGGCTGGGCCGTCCCAACGTCGACCCCGCCTACGCCGGCCCGGCCTACATCGGCGCGGTGCGGAGCTACGTCGACCTCCTGCACCGGAACGGCCTGGTGGCGATCCTGGACCTGCACTGGACCGACGGAGCGTACACCGGACCGTCCGCCGGCTGCCCCGACGCCAACGCCACCTGCCAGAAGCCGATGCCGGACGCCGCCGGTGCGCTCCCGTTCTGGACCTCGGTGGCGCAGACCTTCAAGGGCGACGACGCGACCGTCTTCGACCTGTTCAACGAGCCCTACCCGTCCCGCGCCACCGGGAGCGAGGCCAGTGGCTGGGCCTGCTGGCGGGACGGCGGCAGCTGCCCCGGGATCGGCTTCCAGGTCGCCGGCATGCAGGCGATGGTCGACTCGGTGCGCTCGACCGGCGCGGACAACGTCCTGATGCTGGGCGGCCAGGAGTACGCCAACGACCTCACCCAGTGGGCCGCCCACCAGCCGACCGATCCCCTGCACAACCTGGCCGCGTCCTGGCACTCGTACAACTTCAACGCCTGCGGCAGCAGCTCCTGCTGGGACACGCAGATCGGCCCGCTGGCGGCCCGCGTACCCGTCGTGACCGGAGAACTGGGCGAGAGCGACTGCGCGCACGGCTACCTGGACACCCTGCTGCCGTGGCTGGACCAGCACGGCGTCTCCTACCTCGCGTGGGCCTGGAACACCTGGGACTGCAGCAGCGGACCGGCGCTGATCAGCGCCTACGACGGCACTCCGACGGCCTTCGGCGCCGGCTACCGCACCCACCTGGCCGGCCCGTAGTCAGGCCGACTCCCGCACCACCAGTTCCGTCGGCAGGACCGTCTGCCGGCGGAACCGGCCCGGCTCGGCGATCTCCTTGAGCAACAGCCGAACCATCAACCGGCCCATTTCCTCGGTCGGTTGGCGAACGCTGGTGAGCGGCGGCTCGGTGTGCCGGGCCACCACGGAGTCGTCGAAACCGACCACGGCGACGTCCTGCGGCACCCGCCGGCCCGCCTCGCGCAGCACCTGCAGGGCACCCGCCGCCATCAGGTCCGAAGCGCAGAACACCGCGTCCAGGCCGGGCCGACGGGCGAGCAGCTCCCGCATGCCCTCGCGTCCGCCGCGCTCGGTGAAGTCCCCGTGGGCGACGAGCCCCTCGTCGGCCGGCACGCCGGCCTCGGCGAGCGCCTGCCGGTAGCCGGCCAGGCGCGCCGCCGCGCCCTCCATGTCGAGCGGCCCCGTGACGGTCCCGATCGCCGTCCTGCCTCGGGAGAGCAGGTGCCGGACGGCCGCTCGGGCGCCACCCGCGTTGTCGGCGTGCACGTAGCTCAGCGACTCCTCGGCCGAACGGCGGCCGTTGAGCACGGCGGGCAGCTCCAGCCGCTCCAGCAGCTCGGGGAGCGGATCGTCCTCGTGCACCGAGACCAGCAGGACGCCGTCCACCCGGCGGGCGGTGAGGTAGCGGGTCAGCCGTTCCCGCTCGTGCTCGTCGCGGACCAGCACCAGGAGCAACTGCAGGTCGGACTCCCCGAGTTCGGCGGAGACTCCGGTGATGATGTCGGAGAAGTAGGGCTCGGAGCTCAGCTTCGCGACGCTCTCGGGGATGACCAGCGCGACCGCGTCGGTCCGGGAGGTGACCAGCGAGCGCGCCGCCTGGTTGGGGACGTAGCCGAGTTCCGCGATGGCCTGCTCGACCGCCGCGCGGGCCTTGGCGCTCACCTTGGGCGAGCCGTTGACGACCCGGGACACCGTGCCCCGGCCCACGCCGGCCCGCGCTGCCACCGCCTCCAGGGTGGGGCGGGCAGCGGGTTGCTGCTGCGCGGCTCGGCTCATGATCGCTCTCCCGGCGGACGACGGACGACGGCGACCGCGGCGAGGACGGTCGGACGACACGGTCCGGTAACGGAGCCGATGCACGCCCTTGACACGCCTCGCGCGGCGAAGCAATCTTCCCACATCGCGGTGGGAGCGCTCCCACCCTGTGCGGACCATCGCGCACACCACCGCTCGCACCACCGTTCCCACCCAGCGTTCGCACTCAGCTCCGAGCACCTCCGGCCGCCACACGTGCGCGGCGCAGCCATGGACCAGCCTGGACAAGGAGATTCGGCCATGCGGAACCCCGGCACCACTCGCGGCGGCAGAGCAGCCGCCATCGTCCCCGTACGCAAGCCGCTGCCGATCGCCGTGGCCGTGGCCCTGAGCGCCGTACTGGTCGCCGGCTGCGACAGCGCGGGTTCCGGCTCGACCGGCACCGGGGCCTCCGGCGCCGAGATCACCCTGACCGTCGGCGACTACGGCACGTTCGGCTACAAGCAGGCCGGCCTGTTCGACGCCTACATGCGGGAGCATCCCGGCATCACCATCGTGGAGCACACCGTCGAGCAGGAGACCGACTACTACCCCGCCCTGCAGACCCACCTCGCCTCCGGCAGCGGCCTGGACGACATCCAGGCGATCGAGGTCGGCCGGATCGCCCAGGTGGTGAAGAAGCAGGCGGACCGGTTCGTCGACCTCGGCAAGGCGGACGGGGTCGACAAGAACGCCTTCCTGCCCTGGAAGTCGCAGCAGGCCACCACGGCGGACGGCCGCACGATCGGCCTGGGCACCGACATCGGTCCGATGGCGATCTGCTACCGCAAGGACCTGTTCCAGCAGGCCGGGCTGCCCACCGACCGCGAAGAGGTGGCCAGGCTCTGGCAGGGCGACTGGGCCAAGTTCGTCGAGACCGGCAAGCAGTACCAGGCCAAGGCGCCCGCCGGCACCTTCTTCACCGACTCCGCCGGCGGCCTGTTCAACGCCGTGGTGTCCTCCAGCACCACGCAGTACGACGACGGAGGCGGCCGCCTGGACTACAAGAACAGTCCCAGCGTCAAGAGCGCCTGGGCCCTGGCCACCGGTGCGGTCCAGGCCGGGATCAGCGCCGGGCTCAAGCAGTTCGACACACCGTGGTACCAGGCGTTCGCCAACTCCGGGTTCGCCACGGTCGCCTGCCCGTCCTGGATGACGGCCATCGTCGCCGACAAGTCCGGGAGCGCCAACAAGGGCAAGTGGGACATCGCCGGCGCCCCGGCCCCCGGCAACTGGGGCGGCTCCTTCCTCACCGTGCCGAAGGCCGGGAAGCACCGGAAGGAGGCCGAGGCGCTCGCCGCCTGGCTCACCGCACCCGCGCAGCAGGCCAGGGTCTTCACGACGGTCGGCAACCTGCCCTCCACCTCCGGGGCGCTGAGCCGGCCGGAGGTGCAGAACGCCAGGCTCGACTTCTTCGGCGACACGCCCACCGGGCAGATCTACGCCGCCACCGCGCAGTCCATCCGGCCGACCGTGATCGGCGAGTGGGACGGCCTGGTCAAGGACACCCTCACCAACGGCGCCCTGCTCAGCATCGAGCAGCACCAGAGCGACCCCGCCAAGGCGTGGAGCAACGCGGTCAAGGAGATCGACGACAAGGTCGGCGACTGACGGCCGGCTTCCCGCCCTTCGCCCGGTCCGCTCCCCCAGAGAGGTCACCACCATGCTCGACGAGGCCGCCCCGGCCACCTCCCGGGGCACGCCACGCCCCGCTCCCCCACGGCCCAGCCCCTGGCGCGCCCGGCTCTACCGGTGGGACCTGAAGGCCTCGCCCTACCTGTACGTCGCGCCGTTCTTCGTCTGCTTCGTGGCGTTCGGCCTGTTCCCGCTGGTCTACACGGGCTGGGTGTCGCTGCACGGCGTCGACCTCCAGACGCCCGACCGGATGCAGTGGCGCGGCTTCGGCAACTACACCCGGCTGCTCCACGACGACCTGTTCCGGAACGCCCTGCGCAACACCGTCACCATCGGCGTGCTGTCCACCGTTCCGCAGCTGCTGATGGCCCTCGGCCTGGCGCACCTCCTCAACTACCGCCTGCGCGGCCGGGGCTTCTTCCGGATCGCGATGCTCGCGCCCTACGCGACCTCGATCGCGGCGGCCACCCTGGTGTTCACGCTGCTGTTCGGGCGGGACTACGGGATGATCAACTGGCTGCTGGGCCACCTGGGCCTGGGGCGCGTCGACTGGGAGGGCGGCACCTGGAGCTCCCAGATCGCCGTCTCCACGATCGTCACCTGGCGCTGGACCGGCTACAACGCCCTGATCTACCTCGCCGCCATGCAGGCCGTCCCGCACGACCTGTACGAGGCGGCCGCGCTCGACGGCGCCGGCCGGTGGCAGCAGTTCCGGCACGTCACGGTGCCGTCCATCCGGCCCACCATCCTGTTCACCGTCGTGGTCTCCGGTATCGGGGCCACCCAGCTCTTCGGCGAGCCGCTGCTGTTCGGCGGCGGAGCGACCGGCCACAGCGGCGGTTCGGCCCACCAGTACCAGACCCTCGGGCTGTACCTGTACGACCAGGGCTGGTACGCCTTCCACCTCGGCCGGGCCGCCGCCGTGGCCTGGACGATGCTGCTGATCCTGCTGGCCATCGGCGCGCTCAACCTCGCCCTGGTCCGCATCCGCCGCGCCCGGAACGGGGGTTGAGCGCCGATGGCCGTCAACCAGCGGCGGCGTGCGGGAGCACGCGGCCTGACCGGAGCCGGACCGCTCACGTACGCGGTGCTGATCGTCGTCGCCGTCCTCTCCCTCTTCCCGCTGTACTGGACCCTGGTCGGCGCCTCGACCTCCGGCGCCCGGATCGCGCAGACCCCGCCGCCGCTGCTGCCAGGCGGGAGCCTGTGGCACAACCTCGACATCGCGTGGAACCAGGTCCACATGGGCCGGGCGCTGCTCAACTCGGTCGTGGTCGCGGGCTGCGTGACCGCGAGCACGGTGCTGTTCGCGACGCTGGCCGGCTTCGCCTTCGCCAGGCTGCCGTTCCGGGGCCGCAACGCCCTGCTGAGCCTGGTGGTGGCGACGATGACCGTGCCCGCCCAGCTGAGCGTCATCCCGCTGTACCAGATCATGGCGCGGCTGCACTGGACCGACCGCCTGCAGTCGGTGATCCTGCCGAATCTGGTGGCCGCGTTCGGCGTGTTCTTCATGCGGCAGTTCCTGTCGGAGGCCTTGCCGGTCGAACTGGTCGAGGCGGCCCGGGTGGACGGCGCGAGCAGCCTGCGGATCCTGTGGAGCGTGGTGCTGCCCATCGCCCGGCCCGGGATGGCCGTGCTCGGCATGCTGGTCTTCGTCCAGTCCTGGAACGACTTCTTCTGGCCGCTGATCGCGCTGAGCCAGAGCAATCCCACCGTCCAGGTCGCGCTGGCCGGCCTCGGCGGCGGATCGTACGACTCCGACCAGGCCGTCATCCTCACCGGCTCGCTGCTCGGGACCGCACCGCTCCTGCTGGTGTTCGCCGTCCTGGGCAGGCAGGTCGTCGGCGGCATCACCGCGGGCGCGGTCAAGAACTGACGCCCACTCCCACCGAAACGGAGAACACAGTCATGACTGCCGCACGGCCCGAGTCAGCTCCGGCCGATACCTCCGTCCGCGCCTTCCCCGCCGGCTTCCTCTGGGGAGCGGCAACGGCCGCGTACCAGATCGAGGGGGCCGTCGACGTGGACGGGCGGACACCCTCGATCTGGGACACCTTCAGCCGGACCCCGGGGCGGACGGCCGGCGGTGACACCGGCGACCGCGCCACCGAGCACTACCACCGCTACCGGCAGGACGTCCGGCTGATGAGCGAACTGGGCCTGGGCGCCTACCGGTTCTCGGTGTCCTGGCCCCGGGTGCAGCCGACCGGACGCGGGCCGGCCGTCGAACGGGGCCTGGACTTCTACCGGCGCCTGGTGGACGAGCTGCTGGAACACGGCATCGAGCCGGCCGTCACGCTCTACCACTGGGACCTGCCACAGGAGTTGGAGGACGCCGGGGGCTGGCCCGCCCGCGCCACCGCGGAGCGCTTCGCGGACTACGCCGCGCTGGTGGCGGACGCGCTCGGAGACCGGGTGAACCTCTGGACCACCCTCAACGAACCCTGGTGCTCGGCCTTCCTCGGCTACGGCTCAGGGGTGCACGCCCCGGGCCGCGCCGACTGGTCGGCCGCCCTGCGCGCGGCCCACCACCTCAACCTCGGCCACGGCCTCGCGGTCGAGGCGCTGCGCACGGCACTGCCCCGGGAGGCGCGGATCGCCGTGTCGCTCAACCTGCACGAGGTGCGGCCACTCACGGAGTCCGCCGCGGACCGCGAGGCCGCCCGGCGGGTCGACGCGGTGGGCAACCGCGTCTTCACCGGACCGATGCTGAAGGGCGGCTACCCCGAGGACCTGCTCGCCGACACGGGACACCTGGTCGACTGGCCGGCGCTGGTCCACGACGGCGACCTGGCCACGATCGCCCGGCCGATCGACCTGCTGGGCGTCAACTACTACACCCCCGCGGTGGCTTCGGCCCTGCCCGACGGGAAGGCCCCGGACTCCGCAGCCGCGAGCGACGCCGGCCACGGCGACGGCGCCCAGTCCCCCTTCGCCGGCTGTGCCGACGTGCTCTTCCACCACGCGCCCGGCCGGCGCACCGCCATGGGCTGGCCGATCGACCCGACCGGCCTGTCCGACCTGCTGCTGCGCCTCCACCGCGAACACCCCGGGCTGCCGTTGATGGTGACCGAGAACGGTGCGGCCTTCGACGACCGGCCGACACCGGAGGGCGCGGTGCACGACCCGCAGCGCATCGACTACCTGCGCGGCCACCTCGACGCCGTCCGGCGGGCGATCGCCGCCGGCGCGGACGTGCGGGGCTACTTCCTCTGGTCGCTGATGGACAACTTCGAGTGGGCGTACGGCTACGGCAAACGGTTCGGCCTGTACTACGTGGACTACGCCACGCAGGCCCGGACCGCCAAGGACAGTGCCCGGTGGTACGCGGAGGTGATCCGCCGGGGCGCGCTGCCCGACCCCTGCGCGTGACGGTGTCGGATCCCTTGACGCTGGTCGTTCAACCGACCAAGCTGGCAGGGGCGGTGGCCCGGAGTGGGCGGCAGGTCCGGGGGTGCAGTTCCCGTGTCGAGGACCGATCCAGGACGGCCCCCCATGCCCGAGCCCATTCACGATGACGATCCCGCTCCGACGCTGGCCGAGGTCGCCCGTCGCGCCGGCGTCTCCACCGCCACCGCCTCCCGGGTGCTGAACCGTTCCGCCCGGGTCTCCTCGGAGGTGGCGGCCCGGGTGGAACGCGCAGCGCGCGAGTTGGCGTACGTCCGCCGGCGGGCGGCCAGGACCCGGGAGACCGGTGTCGTCGCCATCGTGGTGTTCGCGGATCCGTTGCAGTACCACGCGGACGCCTTCCCCGTACGTCTGCTGGCCGGGCTGCGGCGCTCCCTCCCGGGCGCCGAGCGGGAGCTGGCCGTTTTCACGGTGCCCAGGCGCTCCCGGCGGCCGCCGCTGGTGCGCTACCTGTGCGGCGGCCATGTCGACGGCGTGCTGCTGGTCGGGCCCTGGGGGGACACCGCGCTCACCCGGCTGCTGCACGCGGCCAGGGTGCCCGTGGTGTCGCTGGGCAGGCCGCCGGAGCCGGGCGCGGTGGCGTTCGTCGACGCGGACAACCTCGTCGGCGCGAGGGACGCGGTGCGGCGACTGTGCGCGTCCGGTCGCCGCTCGGTGGCCACCATCGCCGGGCCACCGGACACCGCCGCCGGAGCGGACCGGCTGACCGGCTACCACCAGGCGATGGCCGCGATGGCCGCGATGCGGCCCGCCGTGGCGTACGGCGACTTCAGCAGCGCCTCCGGCGAGCACGCGATGCAGCGGCTGCTGGACCAGCGCCCCGAATTGAACGCGGTGTTCGCCGCCTCCGACCAGATGGCCGCGGGGGCCCTCAGGACCTTGCGGCGGCACGGCCTGCGGGTGCCCGAGGACGTGGCGCTGATCGGCTTCGACGACGCCCCCCTCGCGGCGCGGTGCCGGCCGGGGCTGACCACGGTCCGCCAGCCGGTGGAGGAACTCGGTTCCCGTGCCATGGAGTTGCTGCTGCGGCACCCGGAACGCGGCGAGTCGGTCGTACTCCCCACCCGGCTGGTCGTCCGGGCGTCGGGCTGAGCGTGCCCCGCGCCGAAAAATAATTGCTCCCGCACGGCAACCTTTCCGTCCCCGGTGCCCACTGGTGGGTGCGACGCCGAGTCGATCTACCGAATGGACGGGAATGAAAGCAACGAAGCACGCCGCCCCGCTGTCGATCCGCAGCCGTCGGCTGGCCCTGGGCATACCGTTGGCAGTGATCGCGGTCGGTGCACTGGTGTGCCTGACCCTCGCACTCCTGCCGGACGGCGGGGGCGTCGTCGTCGACGCCGGGATACCCGCCGGCGCGTCCGTCGCGGCCACCGAGCCGAGCACCCCGGCCGACACCCCGCCGGGCGCCGCCGTCCCGGCCACCACCACGCCCTCGACGGCGGTGCCGACGGTCACCAGCCCCGCACCCTCGCCCTCGGCCACCGGCACCCCTTCGCCGTCGGCCACTGCCTCGCCGCGGCCGTCCGTCACCACGACCTCCCCCTCGCCGTCGGCCGCCGGCAGTCCCCGCACCGCAACGGCGGCCGCCGCATCCCTGGCCGGACGGGTCAAGCCCGGGGCGAGCTACCAGGGCGTCGCGACGTCCTACGACGCCGCCGACGGCAACGGCGCCTGCTCGTTCGGCCCGTCCGGCGACCTCATGATCGCGGCGATAAACCACACCGACTACGAGACGTCCGGCGCGTGCGGGGCGTACGTGCTCGTGCGCGCGGCCAACGGGACGAGCATCACGGTGCGGATCGTCAATGACTGCCCCCTGCCCTGCGCACCCGGGCAGCTCGACCTGAGCCACGAGGCCTTCGCCAAGCTCGCGGACCTGTCGGTGGGCCGCCTCCCGATCACCTGGACGCTGCTGAGCCCCGGCACGGCACCCGCCACGATGTCGATCCGGTACAAGACCGGATCAAGCCAGTGGTGGTGCGGGATCCAGGTGATCGGCCACCGGAACCCGGTGGCGGCCCTGGAGGTCAGGACCGGCGGCGGCTGGCGGCAGCTGTCCCGCACCGACTACAACTACTTCCTCTCCCCGGACGGCAGCGGGTGCGGCGGCGCTCTCAGGATCACCGACATCTACGGGGAGCAGCTCACCGTCGACGGGATCGCTGTGAGGCCGGACGTCGCCCAGCCGACCCAAGTCCAGTTCGCCCGGCATTGACCGCACTGCTCGCCCGTCAGCCGTCGGGGACGCCCCTCCGGGGCGACCACCGCCGCGTCCGGGAAACGGGCACTGCTACGCTCATGCCGATTGTTAACGCTCACATTGCAGGGAGAGGGCGACCGGGGGACATGCTCCTCGATGACGCGTCCGCGGAGTTCCACGACTTCTTCGAACGCCACTACGCCGAACTCGCCCGTCTCGCCCACCTCCTGACCGGTGAGACGGACGCCGCCGACGACCTCGCCGCGGACGCCTTGATCGCCCTGTGGCAACGCTGGGACCGGCTCCGCGCCGCCGACCACCCGCTCGCGTACGCCCGCGGGGTGGTCGCCAACATGGCGCGCGCACGGATCCGCAGCGCGGTCCGCGAGCGGCGCCGGGTCCTGCTGTTCTGGACCCGCAGCCCGGAGAAGGCCGACGGACCGGACGTGGCAGCCGTGCTGGACGTCCGCGCGGCGCTCGCCCGGCTGCCGTTCCGCAAGCGGGCCTGCGTGGTGCTGCGCCACGCCTTCGACCTCTCGGAGAAGGACACCGCGGCGGCGCTCGGCATATCGGTCGGTACGGTGAAGAGTCAGAGCTCGAAGGGAATGGCCGAGCTGCAACAGCTGCTCGGCGCGCGAGCGGTCGGCGAACTGGCGACAGGAAGGAGGAACCGGTGAACGAGCACATCGCCCGGCAGCTGCGCGAGGCCGCCGAGGCCCACCAGCCCGACCGCGCGCGGATGCTGGCCCGGGTGCAGCGCGGCGCGGCCGGCCCCGCCGCCCGTCACCGCGCGCGGTCGGGCCTGCGGTCATGGCCCAAGGCCGCGCTCGCCGGCCTCGCCACCGCCGGCATCCTGGCCACCGGCGGTTTCGCCGTGGCGAGCATCGTCCGGACCCAACCCCCGTCGGACACCACGACGACCGCGCCCTCGGCCCCCTCGCCGGCGGTCACGCCGTCGCCGACGCCGTCGGCCCCACCTGCCGCCACGGCTCCGGCTCAAGCACCGGCACCGGCACCGGCACCGGCCACCAGCGCCCCGGCCAGTCCGCGCCCGACCCCGTCCGCGAGCAGCCGCGCCCAGAACGGGCCGCTGTGGTCGGAGGGATCGATCGACGCGCACAGCACCGTCTACTGGGGCCAGGACAACCTGACCCTCAGGACCGCCCAACCGCTCACCTCGCTCACCGTCGAGCTGCGCATCGCGCAGACCGGCGACGTGCGCGACACCGGCAACTGGCGGACCCTGCCGAGCGACGACTTCACCGTCACCGCCCAGGAGTCCGGCGGCGCACTGGTCTACCGCTGGGTCCTCAAACCCGGCCGTACCGTGCCCGCCGGCCAGCACGAGTTCGCGGGCCAGTACAACCACGCCACCGGCGTCCGCAGTTCCGCGAACGACAGCTACCGGGTGGACGCCCAGTCGGCGGGCGGTTCCGCGTCCGTCGGGGGAGGCTTCGCCCCGGCACGGTGAGGGCCGGCCCTCGGCGGACACGGAACCGCCCTCGGAGGACACGACCCGCCCTCGCAGCGATCCGCCGACGCGCGTGCGGGTCCACGCTCCTCCCGGGCCCCGGGCCGAAGGAGCATCCGGAGGCCGCGCTCCGACCCTCACCGTGCGCAGGCACGACCACGGCGCCCGCTCGAACGATGGGCGCACGATGCGCCGCCGCACCGGAACCCCGGTGCGGCGGCGCGTCGTTCGGCCACCTGCCGCGTCCGCCGTCAGGCCACGGGCAGGCCGCTGCCCGCGATCACCTCGGGCCGCAGCAGCGCGCTGAGCCTCTCGGCCGGGAGCAGTCCCTTCTCCAGGACGAGCTCGGCCACGCCCCGGCCGCTGGCGAGGGCCTCCTTGGCGATGTCGGTCGCCGCCGTGTACCCGATGTGCGGGTTGAGAGCGGTCACCAGGCCGATGGAGTTCTCGACGGTCGCGCGCAGCACCTCGGTGTTGGCGGTGATGCCGACGACGCAGCGCTCGGCGAGGGTGAGGCAGGCCGCCCGCAGGTGGGTGATCGACTCGGACAGCGAGTGCAGGATGATCGGTTCGAAGGCGTTGAGCTGGAGCTGCCCGCCCTCGGCGGCCATCGTGATGGCGACGTCGTTGCCGATCACCTCGAAGGCGACCTGGTTGACGACCTCGGGGATGACCGGGTTCACCTTGCCGGGCATGATGCTCGAACCGGCCTGCACCGGCGGCAGGTTGATCTCGCCGAGGCCCGCGCGCGGCCCCGAGGACAGCAGTCGCAGGTCGTTGCAGGTCTTCGACAGCTTGACGGCGATGCGCTTGAGCACGCCGGACATCTGGACGAACGCGCCGCAGTCCTGCGTGGCCTCGACCAGGTTGGCCGCGGTGACGAGGGGCAGCCCGGTGAGGTCGGCGAGGTGGCGGCGGGCGGACTCGGCGTATCCGGCGGGCGCGTTGAGGCCCGTGCCGATCGCGGTGGCGCCGAGGTTGATCTCGTGGATCAGCTCGACGGCCTCCGCGAGCCGGCTGCGGTCCTCGTCGAGCATGACCGCGAACGTCGAGAACTCCTGCCCGAGCGTCATCGGCACGGCGTCCTGCAGCTGCGTGCGGCCCATCTTCAGGACGTCGCGGAACTCGACGGCCTTGCGGGCGAAGGCGTCCTGGAGGACGGCCATCGCGTCGAGCAGGCCGCGCACGGCGAACACGGTCGCGATCCGGACGGCGGTCGGGTAGACGTCGTTGGTGGACTGGCCGAGGTTGACGTGCTCGTTGGGGTGCAGGTGGCGGTACTCGCCCTTGGCGTGCCCCAGCAGCTCCAGCGCCCGGTTGGCCACGACCTCGTTGGCGTTCATGTTGGTCGAGGTGCCGGCGCCGCCCTGGATGACGTCGACGACGAACTGGTCATGCAGCTCGCCAGCCCGGATCTCGCGGCAGGCGGCGACGATCGCCCCGGCCTTCGCGGGCTCCAGGAGGCCAAGTTCCTCGTTGGCGAGGGCGGCGGCCTCCTTGACGGCGGCGAGGGCGTCGATCAGGTGCGGGTAAGCGGAGATGGGCGTGCCCGTGATGGGGAAGTTCTCGGTGGCGCGCAGCGTGTGGACGCCCCAGTAGGCGTCGGCGGGGACGTCGCGGTCTCCGAGCAGGTCGTGTTCACTGCGGGTGGCGGCGGTCATGGGTGTGCGGGTCCTCTTCTTCAGGGAATGGCGGGTCGGGTCACGCGGGGGCGAGCAGGGCCGACGGGTCCAGCGCGGCCACCGGCCGGACACCGCCGACGGGCCGGCCCCCGCCGGTCGCCGGCTCCCCGGCGAACCCGGTGAGCAACCGCGGGTCGACTCCCGCCAGGGCCAGCGCGGCCGCTGCCACCGGGACGCGTGCCCGGTTCGCGCCGTCGGCGATCTTCACGGCGACGGCCCGACCGTCCGGCAGCGCGGCGACCTGGACGCCCTCGAAGCCGTCCTTGGCCAGCAGTCCGGGCACCGCGCGCATCAGCGCGGCCACGTCCCGTCCGGCGCCGGAGGCCATCTCCGGGTGCGCGCGCAGCGCGCCCGCCACCCGGGACTCGGGCGTGCCGCGCGTGCCGGTGGCGATGCGGGCGGCGGCGCGCGCGAGGCCGTGCAGGGAGACCGCGAACAGCGGGGTGCCGCAGCCGTCCACGGTGACGTGCGCGATGCGTTGACCGGTGAGCTCTTCGACGGTCGCGGCGATCACCCGTTGGAGCGGGTGGGTGGGATCGTCGTAGTCCTCCGGCGGCCAGCCGTTGAGCTTGCAGAGGTAGAGCATCGCGGCGTGCTTGCCCGAGCAGTTCTGGGCGAGCCGGGAGGGCGGGCGGCCCTCCCGGAGCCAGGTGTCGCGCACGGCCGGGTCGTACGGCAGGTCCGGCACGTTGCGCAGGTCGTCCTCGGAGAGGCCGGCGAGGTCCAGGATCCGCCGGGCTCCGGCGAGGTGGCGCTCCTCGCCGGAGTGGCTGCCCATGGCGAGGGCGAGCAGTTCGCCGTCGAGCGGCAGCCCCGCCCGGACCATGGCGACGGCCTGGACCGGCTTGAGGGCCGAGCGCGGGTAGCAGGCGGCCTCGATGTCGCCGAGCCGGAACCGGACCCCGCCGTCGCCGCCGAGGACGACGACGGAGCCGTGGTGGGTGCCCTCGACCACTGCGCCCCGGGTGACGTGGGCGACGGGCACGTGGCGGGGCTCGCGGATCGCGGGCGCGTCCGCGAGGGGACTGCTGAACATGACGTCCTCGTTCGGTGGTGGAGGTGCTGCTGAGCGGTGTGCCGACGGGTGGCGGCCCGCGACGATGGCATGACGGGCCGTCAGATTCCTTGCCTGGATGCCTGGTTCAGCTGTCGGAGTCGGCGGCAGCGCGCGCGATCCGTCCGCGGATCGCGTACCAGCCGGCGACCAGCGCTCCGGCGATCAGCGGCAGGCACAGCACGGTGGTGCGCCCGGCGCCGCCGTCGGCGTACATGAGGACCAGGACGGAGACGAGGAAGGCCAGCGTCACGAGCTCGGTCCACGGCGAGCCGGGCAGGCGGTAGCCGGGCCGGGTCAGTTCGCCCTGGCGGGTCTTGCGCCAGAAGAGGTAGTGGCAGACCATGATCATGCCCCAGGTGGCGAGGATGCCGATCGCCGCGAAGTTCAGCACGATCTCGAACGCGTCGGCGGGGACCACGAAGTTGAGGCCGACGCCGAGGACGCACATGCCGCTGGTCAGCAGGATGCCGCCGTACGGCACCTGGGTGCGGCTCATGCGGGCGGTGAACCTGGGGGCCGAGCCGCTCACGGCCATGGAGCGCAGGATGCGACCGGTGGAGTAGAGGCCGGAGTTGAGCGAGGACATGGCCGCGGTGAGGACCACCAGGTTCATCACGCCGCCGGCCGCCGGGACGCCGATGTGGGAGAGCACGGTCACGAACGGGCTCTGGCCCGAGCTGTACCTGTTCCAGGGCAGCAGCATCGACAGGAGGAGCACCGAACCGACGTAGAACAGGCCGACGCGCCACATGATCGAGTTGATCGCCTTCGGCATGATCTTCTCGGGGTTCTCGGTCTCCCCGGCCGTCACGCCGACGAGTTCCACCGAGGCGTAGGCGAAGACGACGCCCTGGATGATCAGCAGCATCGGCATCAGGCCGTTGGGGAAGATCCCGCCGTTGCCGGTGATCAGGGACGGCCCGGGGACGGCGCCGTCGACCGGGTGCCGGGTGACCAGCAGGTAGATCGCGATGCCCATGAACACCAGCAGCGCGCCGACCTTGACGATGGCGAACCAGAACTCCAGTTCGCCGAAGATCCGCACCGAGATGAGGTTCACGGTCAGCACCACGGCCAGGGCTATGAGCGCGATCACCCACTGCGGGACGCTGGAGAAGAGGTGCCAGTAGTGGGTGTACGTGGCGACGGCGGTGATGTCGGCGATGCCGGTGGTCGCCCAGTTGAGGAAGTACATCCAGCCCGCGGTGTACGCGCCCTTCTCCCCCAGGAACTCCCGGGCGTACGACACGAAGGCCCCGGAGGACGGGCGGTACAGGACGAGCTCGCCGAGCGCGCGCACGACGAGGAAGGCGAAGACGCCGCAGACGGCGTACGCGACGAACAGGGAGGGCCCGGCGTCGGCGAGCCGTCCGCCCGCGCCGAGGAACAGGCCGGTGCCGATGGCACCGCCGATGGCGATCATGTTGACGTGCCGGGGCTTCAGGGACTTGCTGTAGCCGGTGTCACCGGCGTCGACGTGACGGGTCGTGGGGCGCTTCTCGTCCTTGAGGAACTGCTCGCTCACGCCTCGGATCTGCCTTCCGTGGGAGTGTCCGCGCGCCCGGGGCGCACGATGTCGGTGAGGGTCGCCTCGACGCGGTGGAGGTGGTGGGACATCGCCGCGACCGCGTCGGGCTCGGAACCGTCGACCAGTGCCTCGACGATCGCCCGGTGTTCGCAGTTCGACTGCTCGCGCCGGCCGCCGAGTTCGTTGAGGAAGGTGGACTGACGCGCCAGTGCGTCACGGATCTCCTCGATCACCCGGCGGAAGACCGGGTTGCGGGAGGCCTCGGCCACCGCCAGGTGGAAGACCGTGTCCAGCGCGACCCACGCGGTGGTGTCTGTCTCCCGCTCCATCCGGTCGAGCAGGTGCGCCAGGTGGTCCAGGTCCTCCGGGGTGCGGCGCAGCGCCGCGTAGCCGGCGACCGGGATCTCGACGTGCCGGCGCACCTCCAGGAGGTCGCTGGCCGCGTAGTCGCCGAACGTGGGGTCCTCGACCGTGTTCGCCACGACGAAGGTGCCCTTGCCGGTCTTGGAGACGGTCAGGCCCATGGTCTGGAGGGCGCGGAGGGCCTCCCGCAGCACGGGCCGGCTGACCTCCAGGGTGCGGCACAGCTCCGCTTCGGAGGGGAGCTTGTCCCCGACGGCGTACTCGCCGCGCTCGATGGCGCCGCGCAGGTGGCCGAACACCGCTTCCATCGCGCTCACGCGGCGGGGGGCCGATCCTGCTGTCTGGCTGTCTGACAGGTTCACGGGCCGATCCTGAGGGTTGTGGCCGAGCGGTGTCAAGGGGTCGGCGCCGGACCGACGGCAAGCGCCGTCGCCCGCGCGGCGCGTGCCCCCCGATTGCCCGCTCCCCGATCGCCCGCCGGCCGATCTTCTGCCCGGCTCGGACGAGCGTCCGCGCTGGACCGCGCCGCGGCCACCAGGGCGTACACCACCGCCGAATCGAAGGCCATCTCCGGGTGCCACTGCACGCCGACGGCGAAGCGGTGCCGGGTGCTCTCCACCGCCTCCACCGTTCCGTCCGCGGCGTGGGCCGCCACCGCCAGACCGGCCCCGAGCCGCTCCACCGCCTGGTGGTGGTGCGTGGCGACCTGGATCGTTCCCGGCAGGAGCGCCCCGACGCGGGTGCGCGGGACGGTGGTGACGGCGTGCGAGCCGAAGTGGCCCGGGTGCACGTTGTGGCCGTCGTGCCCCACCTTGTCGGGCAGGTGCTGGACCAATGTCCCGCCCGCGTGCACGTTCATCAACTGCATCCCCCGGCAGACCCCGAGCACCGGGATGTCCCGCGCGAGACCGGCGGCCAGGACGGCCAGTTCCCACCGGTCGCGTTCACGGACCGGCGCACCCGAGCGCGGGTGCGGTTCCGCTCCGTAGAGGGCGGGATCGAGGTCCTCACCGCCGGCGAGGACGAGCGCGTCCAGTCGCGCGACGACGTCGGCCGCGGCCTCGGGAGCATCCGGCGGCAGCAGGACCGCGCGGCCGCCCGCGGCCTGCACGGCGCTGGCGTACGCCGCGGGCAGGAGCACGGCGGGCAACTCCCACTCTCCCCACTGGGCGTCGGTGAGGTAGGTGGTGAGTCCGACAAGTGGCTTGGGCATACCACTTCCTTTCAGGGCCTGGGAATCGATCGTCGACGGCCGCCTCCTCCGCCGCCCGCCTGCCCGACGCGGGTACGGGCGGACGGCGGAGAACGGGATGCACGGCGCTGCGGGCGCACGGACGCGCCCGACGACGGGAGAAGGGTTCGCTGCGGACCCGGACGCGGACACGTGTGCATACGGCGCCTGCGCGTCCGGCACTTGCGCATCCGGGCCGCGAGCAAGAATCCTGCTGCCATTCACCCTTAAGCACAAGAAAAGACGTCTTCGCGACAGATAAGTGAGCCTTAACCCCGTGCAGAGCCTCGACCCCCGCCTGCTCGCCACCCTCGAAGCCGTCGTCCGCCACGGCTCCTTCAACGCCGCCGCACGCGAGCTCGGCTACAGCGCGCCCGCCGTCTCCCAACAGGTCGCCGAACTCGAACGCCGCACGGGCCTCAGAGTGCTGGAACGCCGACCCGTGCGCGCCACCCCGGCCGGCGAGGTCCTCCTCGACGCCGAACAGCGCGTCCGGAGCGCGCTGGCAGCGGCGTCCGTGGAACTCGACGCCATGCGCGCGGGCACGGCCGGACGGATCCGGCTCGGCGCGTTCGCCTCCGCCGCCACCGGCATCGTCCCGCAAGCGCTCGCACAGCTCCACACGACGTACCCCGATGTGCAGGTCAGCCTCTCCCAACTGGAGCCCGACGCGAGCTACAACCGGCTCAAGCGCGGGGACATGGACCTGGCCCTCAGCTACGACTACGACTTCATCCCCCTGCCGGCGCCACGGACACTGCGCCGGACGCTGATCGCGCGGGACCCGGTCGTGGCGGTGGTCCCGGCCGACCACCACCTCGCCGACCGGGACGTCATCGACCTGGCGACCCTCGCCTCCGAGACGTGGATAGCCGCTCCGGAGGCGGCGCTGCGCCTGGAACTGCTCGCCCAGATGGCCAAGACACCGGGCTTCCAGGCCCGCCTGGAGTACGAGGGCGACGACTTCAACACCGTGCTCGGCTTCGTGGCCGCGGGCCTGTGCGTCGCCGTCATGCCGCAGCTGGCCCTCCCCCGCGGCAGCACCCGGGTCGTGGCGCGCCCCCTCGCCGACCCGGAGCTGACCCGCTTCATCTACGCCGTCCGCATCGACACCCGGCACACCCCGCGCGCCCTGTTGGCCCTGGAGCAGATGCTCGCCGCGCAGGCGCTGGCCGCCCTGTCCTGAGGAGCACCCCGCGTCCCACCCGCACCAGGCACCTCCCGCGTCCTCCGCTCAGCCGCCGATCGGCAGGACGGACGTGGGCTCGGTGATCACCAGGGACTCCCCCGCCGGGCTCAGGCGGCCGCTGGACGGGTCGCGATGGAAGGCCGTGACCGTACCGGAGCGCTGATTGGCGCAGAAGAGGAGAAGGCCGTCAGGGGTGAGTGCGATGTCACGCGGCCAAGTGCCGCCACAGGGAACGGCGGTGAGCAGTTCCACGGACGCGCCGTCGTCGTGGACGGCGTGGATCGCGATCGCGTCGTCGCCTCGGTTGGTCGTGTAGAGGAAGCGGCCGTCCCCGGACAGCCGGACCGCGGCGGCGGAGTTGGCGTTCGGCGCGCCCGGATCCTGTCGGGTCTCGACCTCGGCAACCGGTTCGAGGCGGCCGGAGAGCCCGTCCCAGGTGCAGACGGTGAGGGTCGAGGAGAGTTCGTTCAGAACGTAGGCGTACCGGCCCGACGGATGGAACACGAGGTGCCGGGGGCCTCTGCCCGCCGGCATTTGCACCGTCCGGTGGGCGCTGAGCAGGCCGCTGTCCGGATCGAAGGCGTAGACGTAGACCCGGTCGGTACCGAGATCGGTGCAAAGCAGGAACCGCCCGTCCGGCGAGGGAGCCGCCATGTGGGCGTGCGGGGCCGTGAGCAAATCCCCGGACGCCTCCCGGCCCGGATGCCGGAGGATCTGCACCGGCCCGGCAGCAGCGACCATGCCGTCGGCGCCGATGGGAACGACCGAGAGGGCGCCATCGCCGTAGTGGGCCGCGAAGACGTGCGAACCACTGGGGTGGACCGCGACGTGGCAGGGGCCCGCGCCACCACTGGCGGCGACGAAAGGCGGCCCCTGGAACCCGGTGTCGGGATCTACCCGGAGGGACACGACCCCTCCAACCGCCCGTTCCAGGACGGCGTGGACGACCCCGTGCATCGGATCGACAGCCGCATAGGAGGGGTGGTCCAGCGGCAATATCCGGACGAGGCTCATGGCGCCGGTGCCGTCGTAACGGACGGCACACAAACCCGCTCCAGGAGCGTCGACAGCGGCGGCGCTGCCGACGACCAGCAGTCCGCCGGACAAAGCGGTCTGAGGGTGATTCACGAATGCCTACTCTCTGCTCGCCTTGCGGCACGCGATTCGCGGCGTGGCCGCGCGGGATCGCGCCGAGGTACTGAAGTGGCCGCCAACGGACGGACGGACTCTCGACCCTCTTCGTGCGTGCCACGGGGGCCGGGGATTTCGAAGTCTATCCGGAGGCCGAACACACGGCCGCAGGCGCCGAACGGGTGGCACGACGCAGCAACAACACTTCCCAGTCGGCTATTTGAGAGCCATGAAGGGAGGTGGACACCCGCGTGGGTCGCGGATTTCGTCCCGCACTCCGGCGCTTGACCTAAAGTCGGCTTGAGCTTCTACCTTGGGGCCATGAACTTCACCGGGGCCGAACCTCGGTCGTGGTCGAGGAAATCCGCGTTGTCGGAGTCGTAGTCATCCGGACAGGAGAGTGATCAGCATGCGAGCGGTGCAGGCGGTGCGTTTCGGGGGCCCGGAGGTTCTGGTTCCGGGCGAGGCACCGGAGCCGGTCGTCGGACCGGGCCAGGTGATGGTCGAGGTGTCCGTCGTGGGCATCACGTTCGTCGAGACGCAGATCCGCCGCGGCGTCGACCGGTGGCACGCCAGACCCGACCTGCCGTACGTACCGGGCGGCATGGTGGCCGGCCGGGTGAGCGCGACCGGGGAAGGAACGGATCCGAGCTGGATCGGCCGCCTCGTTCTGGCCGACGCCGGGGCGACGGGTGCCTTCGCCGAGCGGGTGGCGGCCGATGCGGAGAGCCTGATCCCGGTACCCGAAGGGCTGGGCCCGCGCGAGGCCGCAGCCTTGCACACGGACGGCAGCACCGCGACGGGCCTCGTCGAGGGGGCGCGGATCGCTGCCGGGGAGTGGGTGCTGGTCGAGGCGGCGGCCGGCGGCGTCGGCAGCCTGCTGGTCCAGTTGGCTCGGGCAGCCGGGGCCAGGGTCATCGGGATCGCCCGCGGGGCACGGAAGCTCGACCTGATCCGCAGCCTGGGGGCCGAGGCCGCGGTCGACTACTCCGCACCGGACTGGACCGAGCAGGTCCTCCGGGCGACCGGCGGCGCGGGAGCCGACGTCGTGTTCGACGGCGTGGGCGGGGAGATCGGCCGGGCCGCGTTCGAGGTGACGGCCCGCCACGGCCGGTTCTCCGTGCACGGCGCCTCCAGCGGTCAGGTGACGGTGATCGAGCCCGCGGAAGCGCAGAGGCGCGGAGTCGAGGTGATCGGAATCGAGCAGCTCTACGGGTTCCGGCCGCGGATGCACCGGTGGGCCGAACAGGTGATGGCAGAAGCGGTCGCGGGCCGGGTCCGGCCGGTCATCGGACAGACCTTCCCGCTGGAGCACGCCGCGGACGCGCACGCCGCGATCGAAAGCCGAACCGCCCTGGGCAAGACCCTGCTCCTGATCTGACCACCCCCGCGGCGGAGCCGGCCGCCGCCACCGCCGTCAGGCGGACCGACCCATCCATGCCGCGCCCCGCTTCAGATGCGGATCACGATCTCTCCGCGCGTGCGTCCACGCTCGGCGCGCAGGCCCCGAAGTCCTAGCGTTCATCAAACGTCTTCAGACGGCGGTCTGAGCGCTGGCAGTTGATGAACGGGAATACCTCCTTCGACAGGCCCACCGAGCCTCCTGAGCCGGCACGCTGAACGATGCTCGGCCGCAGCCTCGGGCTCCAGGGCAGATGCCGCGGCACGGCCGGCTTCATGTCGCTGACCTGAACGTGACGGCTACGACACCTCACCGCGAGTGGAAATAGGATCGCCACGAGTGGAGTTGGTGAGGGAAGTTTCCCGTTTCAGGAGGGGTCATGCGAGCGATTCAGATGTCCGAAGTGGGCGGTCCCGAGGTGCTGCGACTGGTCGATATTGATCAACCGACGCCGGGCCCGGGCCAAGCGGTCGTGGAGGTCGCCGCATCCGGGGTCAACTTCCTCGACGTCTACCACCGCGAAGGCCGGTACAGCGTCCCGCTGCCCTTCACCCCGGGCGCCGAGGGCGCCGGCACGGTCGTCGAAGTCGGACCCGGCGTCACTGACGTCGCGGTCGGGGACCGGGTCGGTTGGGTGGAGATTCCCGGCACGTATGCCGAGCGGGCCGTCGTGGACTCCTCCCGGCTGGTGCCGCTGCCCGACGACATCGGCTTCGAGACAGCCGCCGCCGTGCTCCTCCAAGGCATGACCGCGCACTATCTCGTCAAGGACGCCTACCCGGTTCAGGGGGGCGACACGGTGCTCGTGCATGCGGCTGCCGGCGGCATGGGGCTGCTTTTGACCCAGCTCATCACCCAACTCGGCGGCAGGGTGATCGGCACGACGTCGACCACGGCGAAGGCCGAGCTGGCGAAGCGTGCCGGGGCCGCCGAGGTGATCCTTTCCTCCGCAGTCGACGATCTCGCAGCCGAGGTGAGGCGGCTCAACGGCGGTCAGGGACTGCCGGTCGTCTTCGACGGCGTCGGCGCGCACACCTTCGATGCGAGCCTCGCCAGCCTGCGAACCCGCGGCCATCTCGTGCTCTTCGGCGCGGCAAGTGGTGCCGTGCCGCCGTTCGATCCGATTCGGCTCGCCCACGGCGGTTCGCTGACCCTGATCCGGCCCAGCCTCGGGCACTACATCGCCGATCGGTCCGAACTGCTCCGACGGGCCGCCGATGTGTTCGAGTGGGTGCGCTCCAAGGCGCTTGAGGTCACCGTAACGGGCCGCTACGCATTGTCCGAGGCCGCCCAGGCCCACCGCGATCTGGAGGCTCGGCGTACCACCGGCAAGCTGCTCGTCGTACCCGATGCGGCCGCTGTCGGACGCCGCGAGGAGACGCAGAGCTGATCGCGGGTGACGAGGTCGGGGATCTTGGAGACTGAGAGGTCGAGGGCATGGCCGACCGTCATCGCCAAGATCCCCGACAGCAATTACCGGCGAGTTACTTGCTCCGCGGTGTCTGCGCCAGGACTTCGGGACCGTGCAGGTGGGCGTGGGCGATCCGCAAACCCGGGCTCACGCCGCCGGCCGGTGCGGCGTCACCTTCCCAGCCACTTGGTCAGACCTGCCCAGAGGCCCTGGCGCTCCCGGCTTTCGGGCAGGGTCCCCGGGCGCTCGGCGCGTGGAGCAGCCGTTGCCTGCGGCTCCGGACCCTCCGGCGCAATGCCCTGGGCCCGGGCGGCCGCGAGCCAGCTGGGGAACTCGGCGAGCATCAGGTCGTACAGCTTCGCGTCGGAGATCCCCTGTGGATCACGCCCCAGATGGAAGAAACCGGCGTTGTCGATGGGCCGCTTCTCCGGGACCGCCAACTCGTCAAGCTTCCGCAGGAAGTCGAACTGCCTGCTGTCCGGGTCGCCGAAGCCGATGAACTGCCAGAAGATCGGCAGCTTCGCCGCCTCGCACAGGCGTGCTTCCGCCGCGCCCTTGTTGATCGGCCCGCCGTCCGTCTGGAACAGGACGAGGGCCGGGGCCGTGGCACCGCTCTCGCGGTAGTGCCGGACCACCGCGTCCATCGCCACGTGGTAACTGGTCTTGCCCATGTGGCCAAGGCCGGCCACGATCCGGTCGATCCGGCCCTCGTGGTCCTCCAAGGTGATCTCGGTCTGGGCGTCGACCTCGGTGGAGAAGAAGAGGACCGGCACGCTCCCGTCGTCGTCCAGATTGGCCGACAGTCCCAGGACCCGGTCGGCGAGCGCCTGGACACTGCCGTCCTTGTAAAAGGGCCTCATCGAACCGGAGTAGTCGATCACCAGGTACACCGCGACGCGCTGACCGCTGAGCCCGCGCCGCTCCACCGAGGCGTCGGCCGTCTTGTAGAGGCTCACCAGCGCAGGTGCACTCCGCTCGACCTTGTCGAGACTGACGGCCATGTGTCACTCCCCCAAAAACACGCAGGTCAAGCGCCCCTGAAGCCCAGCCGGCACCACCACCGGAACCGGCACCCACAGTACCGCGAAACCAATCCCAAGCCGCGGCGCGAGCGGCACGCCGGATCGAGGTACAACCAACCGCCCGCGAAGCCCGGATTGCACTCAAACGGGCGATGCCGCCCGCAGAGCTACAGCCGCAGAGCTACGGCCGCAGCCGCGCCGCCCGCGACTCCAGGTAGCGCTGTTCGGCGGTGCTCGCCGTGGCCCTGGCCGCGCGGCGGTAGTGGTCGTGGGCGGCGGTCCGGTCGCCGGTGCGTTCCAGGAGGTGGGCGCGGACGGAGAGGAGGCGGTGGTGGGTGGCCATCCTCGGGTCGGCGTCGAGGGTGGCGAGGAGGGCCAGGCCGGCCTCGGGGCCCTCGGTTTCGGCGAGGGCGATCGCGCGGTTGAGGGTGACCATCGGGTTGGGGGCGATGCGTTCGAGGATCAGGTAAAGCGCGTGCACCTGGTGCCAGTCGGTCTCCTCGGCCGTCGCCGCCGCCGCGTGCGTCGCGGCGATCGCGGACTGGAGCTGGTACGGGCCGAGGGCGGGACCGGCCAGGGACGCCTTGGCGAGGGCGAGGCCCTCGTCGAGCAGGGTGCGGTCCCAGGCCGTCCGGTCCTGGTCGGCGAGGGGGACCAGGTCGCCGGCGGAGGTCGTACGGGCCTCGCGGCGGGCGTGGGTGAGGAGCATCAGGGCGAGCAGACCGGCGACCTCGGGGTCGTCGGGCAGCTGGGCGTGCACCGTGCGGGTGAGGCGGATCGCCTCGCGGGCGAGGTCGGGGCGGTCGAGGTCGGTGCCCGAGGAGGCGGTGTAGCCCTCGTTGAAGATCAGGTAGAGGACGTGCAGGACCACCCGCAGCCGCTCCTCGCGCTCCTCGCCCTCGGGGAGCGCGAAGGAGCTGCCGGCGGCCTTGATGCGCTGCTTGGCCCGGCTGATCCTGGCCGCGAGCGTGGCCTCCGGGACCAGGAACGCGCGGGCGATCTCGGCCGTGGTCAGGCCGCCGACCGCCCGCAGGGTCAGGGCGGTCTGGGAGGCCGCGGTCAGGGTCGGGTGGCAGCACAGGAACAGCAGGACGAGCGTGTCGTCGCTGTCCGGCACGTCCTCGGGCCGCACCTCGAACGCCGTCGCCGCCTCGCGTTCGCGGCGCGCGTGGTCGCTGCGCATCCGGTCGACGAGGCGGCGGGAGGCGACGGTCACCAGCCAGCCGCGCGGGTTGTCCGGCACGCCCTCGTCCGGCCACTGCACGGCGGCGGCGAGGACGGCCTCCTGCACGGCGTCCTCGCAGCCCTCGAACTGCCCGTGCCGCCGCACCAGCGTGCCGAGGACCTGCGGCGCGAGCTCACGCAGCAGGTCCTCGAACTCGTGCACCGCCGTGCCGTGCGGACGGCCGGGGGTCGTTCCGGGGGTCGTGCCGTGCGTCATGCCCTGCGAACTGCCGGGGGTCGTGCCGTGCGTCATGCCTCCAAGTGTCCGTCGGAGAACATGACCTGGCGCACCTCGACCCCCAGTCCCGGGATCGCGGCGTCGGGGATCTGCGCCGCGAGTTCGATCGCGCGCTCCTTGTCCTCGCAGTCGACGAGGTAGAAGCCGCCGAGGAACTCCTTGGCCTCCAGGAACGGGCCGTCGGTCACCACCGGCTGCCCGTCCCGGACGGTCACCACGGCCGCCTGGGACGGGTCGACCAGCGCCTGGGTGAGGATCAGCTCGCCGGACTCCTTCAGCGCCTCGATGAACCGGCCGTGGCCGGCACCGATCGCCGCCTTCTCCTCGTCGGTCAGCGCGTCCAGCACGGCCGGGTTGATGTGCAGGCCGATCACGAACTTCATCGCGTGCTCCTCGTGGTGCGCGGGCCCCGGCGGGGCCCTCTCGACCGGTTGGTCGGAGCCGCCGGCGCCGTCTTGACATCGCTCGGGACGTTTCCCGGAGAAATTTCCCACGACTTTCCCGTCGCACGGCCTTCGCGCGTCCGGCGGATGTCAAGAACGCTCCCCCGGCTCCGACCAGCCCGCGCAACGTACGGAGATCCGGAGGTTACGAAGATGCGAGTCGAACGGCCCTGGGCGGCCCTGGCCGTCCTGATGCTGCCCACCCTGCTGGTCGCGATGGACGTGACGGCGCTGCTGCTCGCGCTCCCGCGGCTGAGCGCGGACCTGGGCGCCACCAACGTCCAGCAGCTGTGGATCAGCGACGGCTACGGGCTCACGGTGGCCGCGCTGGTCATCACGATGGGCACCCTCGGTGACCGGGTCGGCCGCCGGCGGCTGCTGCTCACCGGCGCCGCGGCGTTCGCGGTGCTGTCGGTCGTGGCGGCCTACGCCACCGACCCGCTGGTGCTGATCGCCGTCCGGGCGCTGCTCGGCGTCGCCGGGGCGACGCTGGCGCCGTCCACGCTCGCGCTGATCACCGACCTGTTCCGGGACGGGCGGCAGCGCGGGCGGGCCATCGCGGTGTGGGCGACCTGCCAGTTCGCCGGGGGCGCGCTCGGGCCGGTGCTCGCCGGGTTCCTGCTCCAGCACTTCTGGTGGGGGTCGGTGTTCCTGGCCGCCGTGCCGACGATGGCGGTGCTGCTGCTGACCGGGCCGTTCCTGCTGCCGGAGTTCCGCGGCGACCGGTCGGGGCGGCTGGACCTCGCCGGCGTGGGGCTGTCGCTGGTGGCGGTGCTCCTGGTGGTCTACGGGCTCAAGCAGCTGGCGGTCGGGAGCGCGCCCGCCGTGCCTTCTGCGGCCCTGGCCGTGGGCGCGGTGGTCGGCGCGCTTTTCGTCCGGCGCCAACTGCGCCTGGAAGCACCCCTGTTGGACCTCCGCCTGCTGCGCAGCCGCCCGTTCACGGCCGTCCTCGTCGCGCTGGTGTTCGCCGGCGTGGCGATGGCCGGGACGGGCCTGCTGGTGACGCAGTACCTGCAGAGCGTCCTCGGCCACTCGCCGCTCGCGTCCGCCGTGCTGTTCGCGCCGATGGGCCTGGCCGTGGCGGTGGGCACGATGGCCTCGCCGCTCCTGGCCCGGCGGGTGAGCCGGTCGACCGCGATCGCCGGCGGGCTGGCGCTCTCCGCGCTCGGCGGCCTGCTGCTGACGGTCGTGGACGGTCCCGGCAGCCTGCCGCTGGTCATCACCGGCGTCGCCGTCCTGGCGCTCGGCACCGGCCCGCTGTTCGCGCTCGGCACCGGGCTCGTCATGGGTTCCGTCCCGCCGGAGCGCGCCGGATCGGCCGCGGCGATGTCGGAGACCGGCAACTACTTCGGCGGCTCGCTGGGCTTCGCGCTCCTCGGCGCGCTGGCCGCGGCGGTCTACCGCGCCCGCACGCACGGCACGTCCGACTCCCTCGCGGGCGCGGTCGCCGCCGCCGAGCACCTCCCGGCCGGGCGGGCCGCGGACCTCCTGCACACCGCGCGAGAGGCGTTCACCTCCGCGCTGCACGTCACCGGTGCCGTCGCGGCAGGGATCTTCGCTGCCTTGGCCGTCCTGACGTACGCGTTGCGCCCGAAGGTGCCGGAAGCCCCGGCCGCCGCAGCAGCTCCCGACTACGAGGCCACCCACGCGTAAGAGACGGAACGGCCCCGCCGCTCCCCCGGTACGGGCGAGCGGCGGGGCCGTGGCGATCCAACAGCTAAAACACTCCGCCGCTACGGCAGCGGCACCGTCGTCAGCGTGCCCGCCGGCACACCGCTCAGCGCGCCGTCCATGGCACCGCTCCAGATCGGCCCGGCCAGCGTGCCGCCGAAGGCCTGGTCGACGACGTGGCCGCCGATCCGCTGCCCGTCCAGCGGCTTCTGGACGGCCGTGTCACTGACGACCGTCGCGCCCGCCATCTCGGGGGTGTAGCCGACGAACCACACCTGGCGGCTGCCGTTGGTGGTGCCGGTCTTGCCCGCGCTGTCGCGGCCGGAGAGACCGGCCGGCTTGCCGGTGCCGTCCTCGACCACGCCCTTGAGCATCGTGGTGACGGTGTCGGCCGTGTCCGAGGACATCACGGAGGTGCAGTTCGCGTCCGGCACCGCCAGCTGCTTGCCGTCCGGGCCGGTCACCGCGGTGATCGCGGTCGGCTTGCAGTAGGTGCCGTGCGCGGCGAACGTCGCGTAGACGTTCGCCATCTCCAGCGGGGTCAGGGAGTTGCTGCCCAGCGTCATCGACGGCACCACCTGGAGCTTCTCGCCGCCGGCCTGCGCGGTGATGCCCAGCTTGTTGGTCATCTGGGCGACGGAGCACAGCCCGGCGTCCGCCTCCAGCTTCGCGAAGTAGGTGTTGACCGACTGCGCCATCGCCGTCTTCATGTCGAACTGGCCCTTGAGGTTCGGGCTGTCGTTGTGCAGCGACTCGGTCGACGGGAACTTGCCGCCGTTGCAGTCCTTCATCGCCGGCCACGGGATGCTGTAGTCGGTGGTGTAGCTCTGGTTCGGCGCGATGCCGGCCTCCAGGGCCGCCGCCGCGACGATCGGCTTGAACGTCGACCCGGTCTGGAAGCCGGACCCGCCGCCCATCGACTTCTCGACGTTGTAGTTGATCTGGGTCTCGTGCTTGGAGTCGTCGACGCCGTACGGGCGGCTCTGGCCCATCGCGAGGATCTTGCCGGTGCCCGGCTGGACGATGCTCATCGCCGTCGCCGCCAGGTCGCCCGGGTTCACGCCCTTGGTCACCGAGTCGTTGAGCGCCGCCTGCGCCTTGGGGTCGAGCGTGGTGCGGATCTGCAGGCCGCCGCGGTTCCACAGCGCCTTCCGCTCGGCCGCGTTCTTCCCGAACGCCGGGTCGGTCAGCACCACCTGGCGCGCGTAGTCGCAGAAGAAGCCCTCGCCCTGCTTGGCCGTGATGCAACCCTGCGGCGACGACTGGATGTTCAGCCCCAGCGGGCTCGCGATCGCCTGCTGCTCCTGGTCCTTGGTGATGTGCCCGAACTCGGCCATCTTCTTCAGCACGGTGTCGCGCCGGGTCTTGGCGTCGTCCGGGTGGGCCACCGGGTCGTAGCCGCTCGGGGACTGCTCCAGGCCCGCCAGCAGCGCGGCCTGCGGCAGGGTGAGGTCCTTCGCGTGGACGCCGAAGTAGCGGTGGGCCGCCGCCTCGATGCCGTAGGCGTGCTGCCCGAAGTACGTGATGTTCAGGTAGTTGGTGAGGATCTGGTCCTTGCTGAGGGTCTCCTCGACCTTGATCGCGTACTTCAGCTCCTGGATCTTGCGGCCGACCGTCTGCCGCTGCGCCTCCTGGACCTTCGCCGGGTCGTCGCCCGCCTCCTCGACGAAGACGTTCTTCACGTACTGCTGCGTGAGCGTGGAGGCGCCCTGGCTGCTGCCCGTGGCGGCGTTCTTGTTCAGGGCCCGGAGGACGCCCTTGAGGTCGATCGCGCCGTGCTCGAAGTAGCGGTTGTCCTCGATGTCCACGAGGGCCGTCTTCACCAGCGGGGAGATCTGGTCCCCCGGGACGATCGTGCGGTCGCGGTCGTAGACGGTGGCGATCACGCCGCCCTGCGCGTCGTAGATCGTCGAGGCCTGGGAAAGCGGCGGGGTCTTGAAGTCGTCCGGGAGGTTCTGGAAGTCGTCCGCGGCCGATTGCGCCCCGAGGCCGACGGCCCCCACGGCCGGCAGGGCTATGCCCGCCACGACCACCCCGGCTATGCCGCTCACACCGAGCAGCCGCACACCGGCCCCGAGCTTGTTCACACCTGTTCCCCGCCGCTTCTCTCGCATGTGGCGACCATACGTGCACGACATGAGAGAACCGAACAGAAGTCCGCGCAGCCCTGTCACTCCTTTGTCACAGCCTTGCTACGAGGCGGAATACGGGCCTCAGCAGGGGCGGAACCCGGCCGGGACGGCGGAGCCTTGTGAAGGAGTCGTGCGTACATTCCGGCGTGGTGGCGCACACCCGGGCCGCTCGCTTCGGTCGACTCCGGAGGAGCGGCCACGGGGGCGCCGACGGCTGGGAAGGGTGCCTCAGGGTGCCAGCGGGTGGTCCGGGGCCAGGAGCTCCGAGATCCGGGCGGCGATGGTCTGCGCCGGCTGGCCGTCCGTCGTCGCGGGGCCCTGGGTGGTGGCGACGGCGATCGCGAGGCGGCAGTCCGGCAGGTAGGCCTGGACGGCGGCGTACCCGGGCAGGAACGGGTTCTGCAGCACCCAGCCGTTCCGCACGAACACCCCGAGGCCGAAGTGCTCGGCCTCCGTGTTGGTCCTGCAGATGTCCGCCGGGCAGATCTTGGTCGCGTGCCCGAGGCCGACCGTCCCCGGGTTCAGCTGCGTCCGGTAGCTGCTGGGCGAGAGCAGTTCACCGGCGCCGATGGCCTGCGCGGAGCGGGCCAGGTCGCAGATGTCGCTGGAGAGGACCGCTCCGCGCGCGGCGGTCCAGGACGGGTTCCAGAAGGTGACCTCCTCGTAGCGGCCGCGCGCCGCGGTGAAGCCGTGCAGCACGGGGGTCGGCAGGTCGGGGGTGAAGCCGTTGCGGGTCTGACGCAGGTCGAGGCGGTCCATCACCCGTCGGCGCAGCAGTCCGTCCAGCGGTTCGCCGGTGATCTTCGCGAGCGCCTCGCCGAGCAGCATGAAGTTGGCGTGCGAGTAGCTCCAGTTGGTGCCGGGCGCGTACCAGAGGTCGTGGGCGGTGGAGACGCCGACGAGCTCGGCCTCGGTCCACTCCCGGAACGGGTCGGCGAGGTAGGCGTTCTGGAAGACGGGGTCGGGGACGTAGTCGTGCAGCCCTGAGGTGGTGGAGCCGAGCATCCGCAGGGTGATCTCCTCGGCGTGCGGAAGGTCGGGCAGCCAGCGCGACACCGGGTCGTCCAGGCTCACCTTCCCCTCCTCGACGAGTTGCAGGAGCACCACACCCATGTAGGAGAACGCCACCGACCCGACGCGGAAGTGCATGTCGGCGGTGGCCGGCACCCCGGTCATGGACTCCCCCACCGCCCCGGTGACCACCTCCCGCCCGTCCACCGTCACCTTCAGCAGGACGGAGTTGAGGTCGAGTTCCTCCTTCGCCCGGCGGACGGCGTCGAGCACCTTCCCGGCCTGCCCGCTCCCCGGGTCGGGCGAGGCGGCGCACCCGTGCTGCGGGTGCGCGGGCCCGACGGCCGTCGCGGGCCCGGCCGACAGGTGGAGGGTGGAGGCGAGCAGGGTCGCGGTGCAGAGGGCGGCGATGCGCATGCGGGTCATGACCGCACTATGTGCACCGGCGCCCGGCCGTCCGGCCTCCGACACTCGGTGCTACGCCGTACGGGCGGGACGGGCCCGCGGCCGGAGCACGCACGCCACGCCCGGCCCCGGCCCCCGGCCTCCAGCCCCCGGCTCAGCGGCGCGCGGCCTGGCGGGTGCGGCGGACGATGCGGTGCAGGCGCTGGAGGGCCACGAAGCGCCGCATCCGGTCGGCCAGCGTCAGGCTGTACTTGAGCCGCAGCTGGGCGTTCAGCCCGGCCAGCTGCTCGGAGCCGATGGCCAGGAGCAGCCGGCTCACGTGCCGCTGGTAGACCTCCCAGTAGGGGCGGTCGCCGTCCGGGAGGGACCAGAAGAACATCGGGATCTCCTCGACCAGGCAGTTCCGGTCGTAGGCGCGCAGGTGCTCGGCGAACTGCGGCTCGGGGCGGGCCGTCAGCCATTCCCGGACCAGTTCCATCGAGCGGACCCGGTCGATCAGGCCGCGCGGGTCGGTCTTGCGCTGGGTGATGGACAGCGCGCCGTCCTCGCGCACCCGCCAGTGGTAGATCGGCTCGGAGATGACGTCGACGCGCTCGGCGAGGAAGTGGTGCGGCACGCTGACCGGGGCGTCCTCGTACAGGAGGCCCTCGGGGTAGAGGATGCCCGCGCCGTCGAAGAACGAGCGCCGGTAGACCTTGTTCCAGGCGGTGCGGTCGGTGACGAGCGCGGGCAGTTCGCTGACGTGGGTGCGCAGCCGGGTCTCGCGGAACGGGCGGCGGTGGCCGTGCGAGGGGGTGAGTCCGCTGGTGCGCAGGCGCATGGCGTTGCCGGTGGCGAAGTCGGATCCGGTGTCGTCCAGCGTGCGGATCATGAGCTGGTAGGCGTGCGGCGGCAGGGTGTCGTCGCTGTCGACGAACGTCAGGTACTCGGTGCCGGGGGTGAGGTGGCGCCAGCCGGTGTTGCGGGCGGCGCCGAGGCCCTTGTTCGTCTGCTGGACCAGCCGGAAGCGGGGGTCCTGCTCGGCGTACGCCTTGGCGAGGAGGGCGCTGTCGTCGGTCGAGCCGTCGTCGACCATGACGCACTCGAAATCCTCGAAGGACTGGCCCGCGATCGAGTCGAGGCACTCTTCGAGGTAGCGCTCGACGTTGTAGATCGGGACGACGACGGACAGACGCGGGGCCATCGGACGGCCTTTCGCTCAGAGGCGGACGGGCCGGGCAGGGCCGGCGATTCCATCACCTACAGTGATCTGCGGTAGCCCCAGTGTAGAGAACACGCGCGACCGTCGGACCAACAGCGGACGGATTCCAGTTTGCGTTCCGGTGCTGCCGTTGTGTCCGTGGCCGAACGTGGTCGACCGGGGTCGAGCCGCGGGGCCACTCCGCCGACGGTCACCAGGGCACGGCCTGCCCCTGGTGGTCGACGAAGTGCAGACCGGGCTTGCCCCGGTGCTGCTCGATCGTCCCGGCCACGCCGGGAACGCTCTCCTCCACGCTGAGATCGGCTTCGGGGCCGCCGAGTTCGGTCCGCACCCAGCCCGGGTCCATGAGGATCAGGGTCCGGCCGTCGGCGGTGTGGCGGGCAGCATAGCAGCGCATGAGCTGGTTCAGCGCGGACTTGCTGGCCCGGTACAGGTCCTGGCCGCCGTCGGTGTTGAGGCTGAGGCTGCCCTGGTCGGAGGACATGACGCCGATGGTCCCGGCCGGTGCGACCAGCGGGCCGAGCACCTCCACGACGCGCATCGGGGCGAGCGCGTTGGTCACCATGACCTCGGTGAACATGTCCGTCGGGACGTCCCCGATCGGGAGGTCGCCGCGGGTGATCGCGGCGTTGACGAAGAGCAGGTCGAGGGTGCGCCCGACCGTGGTCAGTCGGTCACGAAGCGCCGCGATCTGGTCGGGATCGGTCATTTCCAGGGACTCGACGGCCAGCCGGCCTCCGGAGGCGTCGGCCAGGTCGTGGAGGCCGGTGCGGCGCTCGCCGCGGACGGTGCCGATGACGTCCCAGCCGCGGCGGAGGAGTTCGGCGGCGAGCCCGAGGCCGAGGGTGCGGGAGGCGCCGATGACGAGGGCGGTGGTGCGGATGTCGGTGCGGATTTCGGTGCAGGTGTCGGTGTGGGTGTCGGTGCGGATTTCGGTCATGATCCGAGTCTCCGGAGCGTCCCGGCAGCCGTCCAATGCCCTTCCGTCCGCATTGATGCCGCGCGGGCATCGGTGCAGGGAGTGCATTGATAGCGTGCGGAGATGGACCTGGATCTGCGCAAACTCCGCTACTTCACCGCGGTCGCCGAGCACGGGCAGTTCGGCCGGGCGGCCCGGGAGCTGTTCATCACCCAGCCGGTCCTCAGCCGGCAGATCCGGGCTTTCGAGCAGGAGTTGGGCTGCGAACTGTTCACCCGGACCACGCGCAGCGTCGAGCTGACGGCGGCCGGGCGGCAGCTGTACGAGGAGGCGCGGCGGATCACGACGGCGGTGGACACCGCCGTCCGGCGCGTCCAGGAGGCCGCGCGGGGCGAACGGCGGCTCGTCGTCGCCTTCTCCCCCGGCCTGCACGTGTCCGAGGCGATACGGGAGTTCAGCGCGCGCCACCCGGACGTGACGGTCGACGTCCTCCCGCTGCGCTGGTGGGAACAGGACGCGCCGCTGCGCGACGGCCGCGCGCACGTCGGCTACCTGCGCCACCCCTTCGACGCCACCGGTCTGCGGACCGTCCCGATCGGCCGCGAGACCAAGGTCGCCTGCCTGCCCGCGACCCACCCGCTCGCCGACCGCACCAGCCTCACCACCGCCGACCTCGCCGGCGAACCGGTCCTCGACGCCCGGACGCGGCGGAGCTCCTCCCTGGACGAGAAGTTCGAACTCATCGCCTCCGGCCAGGGCATCGCCCTCGTCCCCCTGAGCATCACCGGCTCCTACTCCCGGCCCGACCTGCGCTACCTGCCCGTCACCGACTCCTCGCCGGTGGAAACCTGCCTGGCGGTCCCGGAGGGCGCGCAGGCGGACCCCGTACCGGAGTTCCTGTCCATCGCCACGACGGCGCTGCGCCGCGCTGCCGCCGTGGCGGCGGCGGGCCGGGAATCCGCCTGAACCGCTCGAACGCGGAATCATCCGATCGAGGGATCAACGGACCGGAATACCCGAGGTCCCAGGGGCGGGCAGTACGGTTTGTGCTCCACCGAAGCCGAGTCGAGGTGGCCCGACCGGTGCGACCCGCAGGAGGGGTATTGAGATTTCCCTGGCAACGGGGCGTCTCCGCCGCGTCCATCACGTTCGCGGCCCTGGGCGCGGCCGGTGTCATGACGACCCCGGGCTCCGCCGACGGGGCCTCCGAGCATGCGGGGCCGAGCAGCGTCCACGGACATCAGAGCGACGACGAGGTCGCCCCGCCCTGCGACGTCGTCAACTACCCTCCCGCGCCGCCCGCTTCCTGACAGGCGAGGAAAGCTCCTTCCCGGCTTTCCCATCAGTCACGGCTGCTACTTTGAGCATCATCGTATGAGTCTGGTGGCCTGACACATGGTCACCGCACGTCTCAGGGGGATGCTTTGAAGAAGTTGACGACAAGGGCGGCCACTCTCGCCCTGGCCGCCGGAGCCTTCGCGACGTTCGCGGCCGCGCCCGCCTCCGCGGCGGCGACGGACTGCGGCTCGCCCGACGTCGTGGCCTGCTTCACCTACGGCGACCAGCTGAAGCAGACGCCGGAGAACATCGTCCAGGAGCCCGACGGCTCCTTCGACGTGACGCTCTCGCTCGCCCAGCAGGTGGCCCGGGTCGGCACCGACGGCCGGGTGCGGATCCTGGTGCAGATGCCCGTGCCGGACGGCACCGGGGGCGGCACGCCGCTCGTGGGCCACCCGGTCACCATGGGCCTGGTCCGGGCCCAGGACGGCACCCTGTTCTTCCTGTACGCGAACGGCGACACGGACCAGACCGGCGTCTGGCGGCTGCGACCGCACACGACGACCCCCGAGCAGGTCGCCCAGCTCCCCAACAACAGTCTGCCCAACAGCATCGCGCTGGACGGGCGCAGCGGCCTGCTCTACATCAGCGACAGCGCCCTCGGCCGGGTCTGGACGGTGCCCACCACCGGCGGGACCCCGACCGTCTTCTCGGACGACGCCCTGCTCGCGGCCAAGGGCTTCGGCGCCAACGGCCTGAAGCTCCACCACCACGCGGTCTGGGTCTCGAACTCCGTCAATGGCACGATCGTGCGGATCCCGATCCTGCGGGACGGCCGGTCCGGGCGGCCCGAGGTCCGGGCGGACAACCTGTCCACCGTCGACGACTTCGCCTTCACCGGCCACGGCGACGAGCTCCTGGCCGCGCTCAACGGCAGCAACGAGGTGGTCCGCGTCCACCCCGGGATCCACCCCGACCACACCTACACCGTCGTCCGCAAGGACGACGGCCTGCAGAACCCCACCTCCCTGGTGATCCACGACGGCACCGCCTACGTGGCCAACGGCGCCTACTTCACGAAGACGACCCCGAACATCCTGGCCATCCACCTCGACGACGAGCACTGACACGTCGCCGAGGCCCCGACGCCCACGGCCGGTCCCCGCACCGGGGCCGGCCGCGGGCCCGGGCGGTCAGTCGCGGCCGGCGTGGAAGATGCCCCAGCTCAGGCGGCCCGCTCGGCAGGCGGCCACCCACAGGGGGAGGTTCTCCAGCAGGCCCTCCAGGTACACCGGGCCGACGAGGTCGCGCAGGGCGTCGGCCTGGCGGCGGGTCTCCTCCTCCAGCCGGACGTAGTGCGTGAGGAGCTGCTCGCTGCGGTCGTCGAAGTCCACGCCGCTCAGGCCGACTTCGGGCAGCCGCTTCTCGTAGTAGCCCGGGGTGGCGAGGCTCTCCACCTGGAGGCGCGCCACCACCTCGTACAGCGACTCGGGCGCGACGCCGTCCGCCGCCATGACGTCGGTGAACACGAGGTCGCCGTCCGGCCGCAGGACGCGGGCCGCCTCGCTCAGCAGGCGGTCGCGGTCGGGGCTGTGGCAGAACGCCTCCTGCGACCACACGACGTCGAAGTGCCCGTCGGGGAACGGGATGTCCTGGAACGAGCCGGTCACGACCTCGATCAGTCCGTCGAGCCCGCGCTCCGCGTTCGTGCGGCGGTGGCGCTCGTTCTGCGGCTCGCTGATGTTGAGCGCCGTCACCCGGCAGCCGAACGTCCCGGCCAGGAAACGGGTCGGCCCGCCGTACCCGGAGCCGAGGTCCAGCACCGTGACCCCCGGGGTCCGCAGCCGGTGCGCGACCTTCGCCGCCGCCCGTTCGCACGTCCGCCGGGACGCCGTCCCGACCGGCTCGTGGGCGTCGAGGTAGATGCCGGTGTGGATGTTCTCCCCGCCCCACACGGCGGAGTAGAACCCGTCGACCTCGCTGCTCCCGTAGTACCGCCGCACCGTCTCCACCGCGTCCGCGATGCTCTCCTCGGCCATGCCGCCGCACCCTCCTCGCACCGTTCCGCCACCTCCCCGTCACTGTACGTGAGTTGGAAGATCACTCGTGGACGAACCGGCGGACCGTCCCGGTCATTTCGCGCAGAGGTTGTCCGAGGCGCTGATCAGCGGCTGGAAGTCCTGGCGCAGGTTGTCGTCCGACACGTCGGGGCCGAAGGCGAAGTTGCTGCGCAGCTCCGTCGCCCACGCCTGGCTCTTGACGTACGCGTCGAGCCGCCCCCGCAGCCACTGGCAGGCCGAGGTGTGCCCCGGGGGCAGCGCGGCGACCAGCGTCTGCACCTTGCCGAACCGGCCGTCCGCCATCGCGTACGGGGCCTGGCCGTTCACCTTGACGTTGACGGCCATGCCGCGAAGGACGAGGTAGTCGGAGACGAAGACGTCCGCGGTGCCGTCGTTCAGCGCCTTCAGGCAGTCGTCGGGGAAGAGGGCGTCGACCGACACCTTGGGCTTGACCTCGTTGTCGATCAGCGCGCGGGCGGTGGTCTTCGCGATCGTGCAGACCCGCAGCGGGGTCAGGTCCTCCTGACGCTGCACCGCGACCGGGTGCGCGGCCAGGGTGAGGGCGCCGAGCGGCGTCTTCAGGTACGGGCCGGCGAGGTCGAAGTTCTGCTCGCGCTCGGCGGTGTCGGAGATGTCCGCCACGACGACGTCGGCGCCGTTGTGGTTGGTGTTGCCGTCCAGCAGGGCGTCCTGCCACGTCTGCGCGGAGAGCGGGACGGAGGAGTAGGGCACGCCCGCGTCGCCCAGCACCTTGGCCACCAGCCTCGGTTCGAAGCCCTGGAAGATGCCGTTGGGGTCCTGGACGGACATGCCGGGGGCCGCCGTCTTGAACCCGACCCGGACCGTCCGATCGAACGGCGCCGGCCGTTCCGGTCCGGAGGAGCAGGCGGCGAGCGCGAGCGGCAGGACTGCGGCGGCGGTCACGGCGAGCATGCGCAAACGGTGTCCGGCGATCACGGCGAAGCCCTTCAGTCCTTGAAGTCGACGGTGTGGATGTTGACCAACAACGTGCAGCCCGTCGGGCTCAGAGTCAGTTCCAGGTCCACGCTCGACTGGTTCGCGGGCACATTCGCCCGCACCACCGAGCCCGGCTTCCGGGGGCCCGACTTCCAGCCGCCGATCGTCATCTCCACGGTCGTCTCATGACACTCGCCGCTGTCCGGGTTCTTGTCGCTCAGGTTCAGCGGGATCTCCACGCGCGTGCGGCCGGCGGGAACATTTACCTTGGTGGAGAGGGTGGACGTGCCATCAACGCTCCATGAGAGCTCCTCACCGTTCCAGCGCACCGACACCGGCACCGCCGGCCGGTCGCCGCCCGCCGAGACGATCGCCCAGACCACCACCGCGAGAACGACCGCGCCGACGCCGCCGGCCGACCACCACCTGCGGCGGCTCCGCGCTTTCGGCTCCCGGGGCTCCGGTTCGTCGCCGTGGGGCGTCGGAATGGCGATCGTGACGGAGCTCGGAAGGCCGGGAATGGAACCGCAGAATTCCCGGACCTGCGCCTCCGACCCGCCGACCACCAGCCACGTGAACTCGCTCAGCGGGTCGGGTACCCCGGGCGCCGTGCTGCTCCCCCAGCCCTGCGCCAGCAGCAGACCGCCGTTGTCCAGCAGCCATTCCTTGAAGCCGTCCGGGTGCCGCGAATCGAGCACGGCGTTGAAGAACCGCAGCCAGGAGACCGCTCGTTGGCCGCCGGCGAGACGCCGTGCCTCCTCGTAGAGCGCCTGCCGGGCGGCGGGCGCGTTGCTGTGCCGGATGCACGACCGGGTGATCCGGGTGAGGTGCGTGTGCGTCGCATTGTCGAACGTGACCTCGAACTCCACGACCCCGGGTGCCTCCCGGATGCTGTGCACCAGATCGGCGCGCCGGTCCCCGTTCTCCAGCAGCGGGATCTCCTTCAAGGCCGCCGCCAGGACGTGCACCGCGCGCTCGTCAAGCTGCCGCATGTGTGCCCCCTCCGCAGCTCGTCGCGAGCAGGAGCTCCAGGTCGCCCACCGCCCGGTGCCCGCCGGCCAGCCGTCGGACCGCCCCGACCAGGGCGCGGAGCGCGTCGCAGGGGGCGAGGTTGTCCAGGCAGGCGCCGGCGATCAGTTCCAGGTGGGGCAGGGCTAGCGAGTCGCCGCGTGGGCGGATGCCCTGCTCGGCGGGGAGTGTGTCGTTGATCCGGCGGACGAGGTCGTGGCGCACCCGCTCGTCGTCCAGCGCCGGTATTCGGAACAGCGCGTCGGCCCACTCCTGGCGGCCCGCCATGCGGTTCGCGGCAGCCGGGCACGCAGCAGCCGTCGGCAGGTCCAGCAGGGCGCGCAGCTGCCCGACCGGGGTCATCCACCCACCCACCGGGTCGCCGTCGTCCTCGGTCCCCTTGACCACACCGACCACCTGCCCGCTGCCCGGAGCGACCACCATGCTCCCGCTGAGCCCCTTCCGGATCCACCCGTTCACGAGCCGGACGAAGCCGCCCGACAGCCCGGCCACCGTCAGCCGAGCGGTGTCCGGCTGCACGCCGTCCGCCGGGGTGGCCGTGGTGAAGCCGTGCGCGGAGAGCTCCGTTCCGGCCGGTGCCTCCATCGCGGCGAGGACGGCGACCGGCCGCCCCTCGCGGACGGGTGTGCGCAGCACGGCGAGGTCGGGCGCGGGGTAGTAGGCGCTGCCGGCGGGCCGGTCGGGCGGCCACAGGTCGACGGAGAGGACTTCCTCCGCGCCGAGCGCGCCGTGCACCGTGACCGGCCGGCGTCCGTGGACGACGTGGGCGCAGGTCACGACGAGTCCGGGGGCGACGAAGAAGCCGCTGCCCAGGAAGGTCGTGGCGCCGTCGGCGAGCCAGACGGCGGGGTCGTGCGGGCCGCCGGCTCTCAGGACCACGCGGGCCGCCCTACGCGGCGGTGGGGGTGCCGGAGCCGGCGCGGTCCCAGGTGAGCCGGACGTTCAGACTCGCCTCGCCGCCCGCCTCGGCCAGCACGCCGATCAGCCGCCCGGCCTGGACGGAGAGCGTCACCCCGAACTCCACCTCGAACGAGGACGGGTCGCCGCACTTCACCGCGGTGTCCTTGGCCCACTGGCCGACGGCCTGGACGGTCTCGCGCACCTGGTCGAAGGTGTGCCGCACGGCGGTGGAGACGGCGCCGGCGTCACCGGAGTCGCTTCCCGTCCGGTCGTCGCGTCCCGTCCGGGGGTCGCGGACGGCGGCGTAGACGGTCGTGCCGTCGCCGAGGTGGACCTCGATCGTCTCGGGGGTGGAACCGGTGGAGCCCGCGGAGCCGGTGGGGTCAGCCATGCACGTCACGTCCCTAGGAGGTCGAATTGCGGTGCACATGCGCCTGGTCCGGTCGCGTCCGATCAGACATGTGACTGATGAGGCGTCAGGTCCGGTGGCGGCTAGTCAGATTAGCGCATCCAACTATCCTCGCCTGCACGCACCGTGCACACCCGTCACCGGATCGTTACCGCGGACGAACGGAGCGGCCCGGGCAGGGCAGGAGTCCTCAGCCCGTCGCCGTCGGAACGTCACCGTCGGCGGGCCGGAGGCGGGGAGCACGCGAGTACAGCGCCACGACCGCCGCCTCGAAGCCGGCCACGGCGAGCAGCCCGGGACCGGCCCCGAGCCGCAGCAGCAGCGTCCCGCCGACGCCGCCGAGCAGGATGCCCGCCACCGTCGCCACCCGGCGCATCCGGGTCAGCCGGGGCACCGCCCGTACGGCCGGGCGGAACGCGAGGGTGTCCACGATCGCCTTCACCAGGGCCGTCTGCAGGACCGTCGTCGGCATGTCCGGGATCCGCGCCTGGTCCATGATCCGGCTGTGCCAGCCCATCGCGACCGCCAGGACCGGGACGAGGAGGCCCACCCCGTGCGTGGGCAGCCGCTCGGCGCCGTCGGCGGCGATGGTGCAGGCCCCGGCGGCGGCGATGAGCGCGGCCTCGGCGCCCAGCATGGACACGAACCAGCGCCGGCCCTCGCGGAGCCGGCCCACGATCACGCGATCGGCCAGCAGCACCCCGGCCGTGAACGCCCCCAGCGCCGCCGCCGGCGCGGCGAGCGGCGTCCCCGCCGTACCCGCCACCCCGAAGCCGAGCAGCAGCACGTTCCCGGTGGCGAGCGCGGCGAAGACGTGCCCGAGCCCGAGGTAGGTGATCGCGTCCACCGCGCCGGCCACCATGGTCAGGGCGAACATGACGCCGGCGATGAGCGCCTCACCGCGCCCCGGAGCGACCCTCATGCGGCCAGCCTGCCCCGGCCGTCGCGGGTGCGCCGTCCGTGCGGCTCCTTCGGGGGACGCCCGGGACTGGCGGTCCGGTCCCGCCCGGCGTCAGTCGAGGAGCCGTCGGAGCTCCGTTTGGGCCCGGGTGACGAGCGCCCTCGCGGTGTGGCCGGAGACGCCCAGGGCCCGGCCGACCTCGCGGAACGAGCGCTCCGGCTCGCCGTCCAGGCCGTAGCGCAGGACGAGCGCGTCGGCCTCGCGCCGGTCGAGGCGTGCCAGGGCCTTGCGGGCGACGGTCGCGAAGTCCCGTTCCACGGCCGAGCGTTCGGGATCGGTGAGGCCGAGGCCGGGTGCCGGCGGTTCCTCGTCCTCCTCCGGCGCGACCGTGCGCAGCTGCCGGTGGAGCGCGGCCACCGTGCCCGGCGAGATGCCGAGTGCCGCCGCCGCCAGGCCGAGGTCGTCGGCGTTGTCCCGGAGGGCGCCGCGCAGTGCCACCGTCCGGCCGACCAGGTCGGCGGGGACGACGGCCGGGAACTCCTGCTGCGCGATCGCCCGCTGGATCTCCTTCCGCACCCACGTGTGCGCGTACGCCCCGAAGGGTGCGCCGCGGTCCGGGTCGAAGCGGTGGGCGGCGATCAGCAGGCCGAGGATGCCGGACTGGCGGAGGTCCGCGCGGTCGAGGTGCCAGGTGCGGTAGCGGGCGACCTCCCGCTCGACCAGGTGACCGTGCGCGGTGACGAGCCGCTCCCGCACCTCGTGGTTGCTCATCGTGCTCCGTCTCCCCGGGTCGGGCCCACGTCCTGCTGTCACCGGGTTACCGATACCGGGCGGCACGCCGAATGCGAGGTTCGCAGCGCCGCGGTTTCCCGGTATCACCTCCGGCGACGCGAGAACCGCACCGACCCGAGAGGCCCGCACCATGTCCGACACCACTGCTTGGAAGCCCCTGGCCATCGTCCCGTACGGCGCCGTCCTGCACGTCCCGGCCGGCTGGGAGGCGATGCCGCCCGTCCCGGCGAACGGTCCGGAGATCCTGCGGGCCACCGGCGGGCCCGGCCGGAACCTGATCGTCTTCAAAGTCCCGGCCCGGGGCATGACCGCCGAAAAGGTCGCGGACGTCGCCCAGGAGAAACTGGAGGCCCACGGCTACGGCGACTTCACGCGCACCGAGGCCCGGTTCGGCGGACGCCAAGGCGTCGCGCTGGACTTCCTCACCCGGCACGGCAGCGGCGCCGTCATCTACCGCACCCGGGAGTACTTCGCCGTGCGCGGCAACGCCGCCTTCATCCTCGGCATGGGCAGCGCGACCTGGGACGAGCACCTGCCGCTCATCGAGGAGATCGCCGCGCGGTTCGAGCTCACGGACTGACGCGCCGCGGCGGCCCGCGGTGGTCCCCCCTGGCACCGCGGGCCGCCGCCCGCCACCGGCGACCGGCGACCCGCCGTCAGCCCGTCAACCACGTCGGCGAAGTGCGGCCACCCCACCTCCCGCAGGGTGTG